>CAZMHA010000025.1:14438-16403 GCA_964565985.1 uncultured Piscirickettsiaceae bacterium
ACACAAACGAACAAAAAAAAAACACAGTAGGCGGTATAAGAAAAGAAAAAATTCCCTTTAAAAGAAAAGGGGGGGGGGGGGGGTAAAAACTCCGATTTAGAACATGATTTAATATGTTTAGACAGCATAACAAAATCACTACCCAACCTATCCGAACAAGAATGGCTAGCCACTTTAGAACAACTAGACAAACTTTGGTTTGAACCTTTATATCAAAACCTAAAAACAGGTAAAATAAACTCACTACTGCTAGATTTAGGGCAAAATAAACGCTACCACCTAGAACCCAAACATCTAAATCGCTTTTGGCGGTTTACAAAAAATATAACAAAATTTTAAAATTAAGAGAACACTATGAATTTTATCGAAACTCGCGGTAATGACGGACAAAAAGCCAGTTCAGTAACTTTTTCACAAGCCATACTCAGCCCAATGTCATCATATGGCGGAGTATACTCACCAGAAAGTCTACCCAATTTCAGCACAGAATTCCTTACAAAACACCTCAACACAAGCTACAAACAACTAGCCAAAAATGTACTAGAAGCATTCAAAATAGATATTGAAGATAGCGTAATTAACCAAGCACTAAACCTATACGATCAATTTGACGATGCCAACAACCCAGTACCAGTAGTAAAAGTATACAACGACCTATTCGTAAGCGAACTATACCATGGGCCAACCAGAGCCTTTAAAGACATGGCACTACAACCATTTGGCAAAGTACTATCCTCCGTAGCACAAGCTAGAGAAGAAAAATACCTAATACTAGCAGCAACCAGTGGTGACACAGGGCCAGCCGCACTTGAAACCTTTAAAAACCGCAAAAATGTCCAAGTAGTATGCCTATATCCAGACGGCGGCACCTCCGATGTACAACGCCTACAAATGGTAACCGAAGACGCCGACAACCTAAAAGTAATCGGCATACACGGCGACTTTGATGACGCACAAACCGCCCTAAAAAGCTTACTAACCTCCAGCAAATTTAACGCAACCCTAAAACAACAACACATCTCACTATCCGCTGCCAACTCCGTAAACTTTGGGCGCATAATATTTCAAACTATCTACCACATACACAGCTACCTAGAACTAGTAAGACAACAACAAATAAAAATGGGCGAACAAATCTACCTAAATGTACCAAGTGGTAACTTTGGCAACGCACTAGGAGGCTACTACGCCCAAAAAATGGGCTTACCAGTAAAACAAATCCACATAGCATCTAACAGCAACAATGTACTAACCAAATTTATAAACACCGGCAGTTACGACCTACGCAACCTCAGCGTAATAGCCACCACCTCACCAGCAATGGACATACTAAAATCATCAAACATAGAACGGATTTTATTTGACATGTTTGGTGCAGACCGCACCAAACAACTAATGGCACAACTAGATGCAAAAAAACACTACCAACTAACCACCGCAGAACTAGCAAAAATTCAAACAACCTTCGCCGCCGACTACTGCACAGATGAAGAAGGTGCAAAATATATAAAACAAGCCTTTAAAGAAAACTACCTAATGTGCCCACACACCGCCACCTGCTTTAAAACCTACCACACCTGCCGTACCGACAAAACCATAAAAACCATAGCCTACTCAACCGCAGAATGGACAAAATTCTCACCCGTAATAGCCAAAGCAATTACCGGCAAAAACTTTGACCACGACAACCAAGCCCTAACAATGATTAGCGAACAAGCAGGCGTAAAAATCCCCAACCAAATAGAGCAACTATTTAACAAACCAATAGTCCACAAAACAATAATAAACAAAGAAAACATAGAACAAGAAATACTCAAGTTTTTAGGGTAGGGAATCAAAGTAATAAACTAATTTACCCCCTTGAACCATTTCAAAATACTGTATTTTATGCCGTTTTCATTATAAAAAGGTAAAATTTAAGTGCGTCACAGAGAAAAAGAAATCGACAAATATCAAAAGTAAGAG
>CAZMHA010000026.1:0-5934 GCA_964565985.1 uncultured Piscirickettsiaceae bacterium
GTTTTTTATTGCCTATTTTATTGTTAAGTTCTTCCATGTGGAGGCAAACTAATGCCAAAAGAACTAAAACCTGTGCAAAGTCAGCTATTAAAACATCATGGTGGTAATGGTTTTAGAGCACAGCAAGCTATTTTAAATAGTTATGATAATCGGCATGATGCGGAGTTTTGGCAATTTTGGGATAGCCAAGTTGCATGTAACTATAAAGCTGGTGATGCGGTTTTAGACATGGGAGCCGCAGCAGGGCAGTTTGTGCGAGACTGTGCGAATAAATATCCTTCTTCACAAGTTACAGGTATCGATGCCGCCAATTACATGATGGATTTTGCAATAGAGCAACCTGATAATGGGCAATTAATTTTTGATGATCTAAATGACCCACAAGCTAGCTTAAACTCTAATAGTTATGGCATGATTATGGCAAATACCGTAATTCACGAATTACAACAACCTGTAAAAATGCTAAAAGCAGCAATTAAATGGTTAAAACCTGGTGGCAGACTATGCTTAATTGAAGGCGTAAGGTAGCCACTATCGAAACAGCTACAAAAACGCTACAGCCAACAACAAATATGGGGAGATAAAAGTTCAATACAAGAGCTAGAAGGCATTTTTAGGTTTCACTTTGAACACAATCAATACCAAGCTGAAGATCTAGAATTTCTTTTAAAAGAATGTGGTTTTACAATAATAAGTAGCGAACTAACCCATAAAAAAGATTAGCAAGAATAGTTGCTGAAAAACCCTAATGACTTGCTAAAAAAGCATATGCAAGAAGTTGATTTTTTATAAAATAATATTATTTACTTTCTTCTGGCATAAATTTAAGTACATTACCGTTTATACAAAATCTTTTGCCTGATGCAGTTGGCCCGTCGTTGAATAAATGCCCTAAATGAATGCCACTGCTGGCAGATCTTACTTCGGTTCTTGTCATACCATGGCTGCTATCTGTGTGTAGGGTTATCGCACCTTTTTCTACCTCTGAAAAGCTTGGCCAGCCAGTACCACTTTTAAATTTGGTGTTACTTTTAAATAGTATTTCACCAGTTATTGGGTCAACAAAGTCGCCGTTGCGGGTTTCTTTTAGGTGTAGCCCTGTACCCGCTCTTTCTGTGGCTTGGTTAAAGGCTATTCTGGCATTTTCTCCTTCAAGCATGTTTTTACCTAGCCATTGCCAAAATTCCATAGGGTTGCCACCATAGCCTGTAAACCTATCTACTTCTTCACCATTTTCAAACAATACTATTGTAGGGGTGGCAAAGATAGTCTTTTTTAGTTTCCAATTGGTTGGGGCAAGGGTGGATTTGGTAGTTTTTATAGCGGTACTAGATTTCCAATTATTTAGAATATTTTTTTTAAATTCTTCACAAAAGTGACAATCATCCGCTTGGTAGGAGACTAGTTGCATATTTTGATTTAGATTCTTAGAATCTAGTGCAGGGTAGTGGTTTATTTTATCCTCGCCATTACCAGGGTAGGCAATACCTGTTCCCCCCAAACCGCAATAACCATTAGGATTTTTCTTTAGGTAATCTTGATGGTATCCTTCGGCAGCCATGTAGTTTCTAAGCATGGCTATTTCGGTGGTAATTTTGCCAAATTTATTTTTGCTCATGGCTTGCTGGTAAGTATTTAGAGTTTCTCTAGCTATTTTATGTTGTTTTTCATCATTAAAGTAGATGGCACTGCGATAGTTGGTGCCAACATCATTACCCTGCCTATTTCCTTGGGTAGGGTTATGGGATTCCCAAAAGTTAATTAAAACCTGCTCTAGGCTTACTTGTTGAGGGTTAAAGGTAACTTTTATTACTTCAGCATGATTAATTTCAGTGGTTCTACCGTAGGATATTTGTTTCTCAAGCACGAACAAGTCATTGTAGTTAGCGTTAGTAGAGTCGCCACCAGCATAGCCACTTTGTACATCTATTACACCATTAATTTCACCCATTCTCTTCTCCGCACCCCAAAAGCAACCCATTCCTAAAACTATTGATTCGGTAGGTAAGTCTGTAGTATTTGGCATAGGTTTTATCTCAGTAATCGGTGCAGTGCTTTCACTAGCACAAGATATTATTGTAAAGGATAAAAAAATAGCAATAATTGAGAATTTAGTTTTTTTCATAATTGTTCCATTTAGGTTTTCTATTTGTACTCTATAAGAGACAGGTTTAATGTATTTTATTCCTGATTTTTATAAAAAAAACACAAATTCTAAAAGTTTTTTATAAAATAGCGACATTACAAATTAATTACTTGAGATAAACATGGGCAGAGCATACCAAAACCGCAAAGATTCAATGGCAAAAACTTCAAATATGAAGGCTAAAATTTATTCAAAAGCTAGTAGAGAAATTTATGTTGCCGCTAAAAATGGTGGTGCTGACCCTGACGCTAATTTAACCCTTGCAAGGTTAATTGAAAAAGCAAAACATAGTCAAGTACCCGCCCATGTTATTGATAAGGCCATTGAAAAAGCATCTGGTTCTGGTGGCGAAGATTTTCAAACTGTTCGTTTTGAAGGCTTTGGCTCTGGTGGAGCTATGGTGATTGTTGACTGTTTAACCGACAATAACAACCGTACATTTGGTGAAGTGCGAGGGGTCTTTACTAAAGCAAAAGCTAAATTAGGTACAGTTGGAACTGTAGCCCATATGTTTAATCATTTATCAGTATTTGAGTTTACACATGATGATGAAGATACAGTGTTAGAAATTTTAATGGAAGCAGATATAGATGTAACAGATGTTGAATCAGCCGATGGAATCGTTAGTGTATTTACTCCACCAAATGAATATTTTAAGGCAAAAAGTGCATTAGCTGACGCATTAGGTGAGATTAAGTTTGAGACAGATGAAATAACTTTTATCCCACATGATTATATTGAACTATCAGCAGAAGATTTAGATGCATTCGACAAGTTTTTAGATGCTTTGCATGATCAAGATGATGTGCAAGAAATTTATCACAATGCTGGGTAACTACCCATAGCACCCCTAAAACCCGCTAATCCTGCGTTGGGAAATGGACGAGTACTAGTGTACACTCACATTTCTCCGCCTTGACTTAGCAGGTTTTAGAAGTACTCTGGGCAGTTACAGAATTTAGCACCCCTAAAACCCGCTAATCCTGCGTTGGGAAATGGACGAGTACTAGTGTACACTCACATTTCTCCGCCTTGACTTAGCAGGTTTTAGAAGTACTCTGGGCAGTTACAGAATTTAGCACCCCTAAAACCCGCTAATCCTGCGTTGGGAAATGGACGAGTATTAGCGTTTACCATCTCCACCAGCTTTGATTAATAGTGCATCTAATGCTCGGGTGGGGAGTAGTCGTTTTAACCAGCTAAATACTTTGGTTGGTGTGGTTATTGGGTAGCGAATTTTTGGTTTTTTGTGTTTAATAATATGTAGTAGGGCGTTGGTTACGGCTTCTGCTTTTAGTACGAAGGGGGCTTTTGATTCTGGTGTATCTAGCCTAGCTATCATTGCAGTGTAATTGTCAGCATGAGCGGTTGGTTTGTCTGCTATCCAACGATTAAATTGGGCAAATGCATTGGTTCTAAAGTTTGAAATAATTGGCCCTGGTTGGATTAAACTAATGTGAATATTGTCTTGTTTTACTTCTAGGCGTAGTGTATCTGCAAAACCTTCTATGGCAAATTTACTGGCATTATAAGCTCCCCGATATGGCATGGCGGCAAAGCCTAAAATTGAGCTGTTATATACAATTTTACCCCCCCCCCCCTTACGCATGATAGGTACTATTTGGTTGGTTAGTTCTTGAGTGCCAAATACATTAGTTTCAAACTGAAAACGCATAGCATCGCGGCTTAAATCTTCTACTGCACCAGGTATTCCAAAAGCTCCATTGTTAAATAGAATATCAATTTTATTGTTGGTAAGTTTAGCTAGTTCAGCTACCGCTTTGGTAATAGATGAGGAGTCAGCAAGGTCTAGTTGAATACAGTTAAATCCCTCTGTTTGTAACCTTGCTACATCAGCTGGTTTACGGCAACTTGCGATTACGGAATAACCAAGACTATGTAAAGTTTGTAGGGCATCTAAACCTATACCTGTGGAGCAGCCAGTAATGAATATATTTGTATTTTGCTTGTCCATTATTTGTTCCTATGGCAACACAAAGCCAATAGCTTTGTGTACTTCTTGTAGGGTTGCTTGTGCTTGTTCTTTAGCTTGCATTGCCCCTTGTGTAAGGATAGTTTTTAATTCTGTTTCATCTTTACGAATTTGATAAAACTTTTCTTGAATTGGTTGTAGGTAATCAGCTACCAGCTCACCTAGTTCTACTTTTAAATGACCGTACATTTTGCCTTCAAAGTGAGTTATTACTTCATCTATGGTTTTACCACTAATAACGGAATAGATAGTTAAAAGATTAGACACACCAGCTTTATTTTCAAGGTCATAAGAAATTATTGAGCCTGAATCTGTTTGTGCTTTTTTGAATTTTTTTAGAATGGTTTTTGGGTCATCTAGTAAACCAATAAAGTTGTTTATATTTGTATCTGATTTAGACATTTTAGAAGTTGGATCTTGTAAGCTCATAATCCTTCCACCTTGTGTAGTCGGTGCTATAAAAGGTTCGGGTACTTTAAATATATCTTTATCAAAACGATTGTTAAAACGAGTGGCAATATCACGAGCTAGTTCTAAATGTTGTTTTTGGTCGGCTCCAACTGGTACTTTATCGGTTTGATATAGCAAAATATCTGCTGCCATTAATACTGGGTAGCTAAATAATCCAACATTAATATTTTGTGAATGACGGCTAGATTTGTCTTTAAACTGGGTCATACGATTAAGCTCACCCATATAGGCAGAACAGTTTAAAATCCATGCTAATTCAGCGTGTTCAGATACTTGGGATTGAATGAAAATTGTGCTTTTTTTAGGGTCAATTCCACTAGCAAGATATAAGGCAGCAATATCAAGAGTGCGTTTTTCTAAATCCGCAGGGTTTTGTTCGACAGTTATGGCGTGCATATTAACTAAGGAAAAAAGACAGTTATTTTTATCTTGCAGATTAACCCAATTTTTAATTGAGCCAATATAGTTACCAATCATCAAATCGCCAGAAGGCTGGATACCGCTAAAAATTGTAGGCTTATTCATTCGTTTCTCTGTGTTTTTTCTAGTTTGCATATATTTTCGCATGTTTTAAAAAATGTATGGGATTAACTTCTTACTTCTTGTTTTATATAGTTCATATTCTGTAAATTTAAGTTGTAATAAATACTCTTCAAAATGAAGCTTAACTAATAAAGTTATAGTTAAAATAGCAAAAGATAGAATGCTATTAAAGCTTGTCATTTGTAAGAGAGCAGGGATAAAAAATAAAAATATAGAAGCATACATAGGGTGTCGAATATAGTGGTAAATCCCGCTAGTGTGCAAACAACAGTCATCTTTTGGAATAGGCACTATATTAAACTCTCCCAATCGTAGGGTAAACACTCCAGCTAAACCAACAACAATACCTAATAGTTGAACTAGTAACAAAATTCCTGAGCTAAAGATAGGCTCTAGCAAAAGTAACAAACCTATGCTACTAAATTGTAATAAAACCAATAAAATTGCAAAGGCTTTAACTAATGGTGATATAGTCATATTAAATTCTTTCAATGAGATTAAAAAATGATGTATTTTAGATTGCTAATAATCATAACGGTTTTATCTTTGATTAGTTGGCTTGTTTTAAAATTAATAAAAAAGCCAAAGCACTTCGCAATAGTAATGTTGGCATGGATTGCAATATTCCTAGTAGGCGGGGCAATTTTTTATGGGCTATCAATAATAGTGGCAAATTTAAACAATAGTTAATAATTTTCTAAACAACCTATAAAAACCTTTCTTTATAGAGTTTTTACCCCCCCCCCCCCCCCAAACCAACCACACAAAAAAATTTTTTTTT
>CAZMHA010000026.1:5944-13277 GCA_964565985.1 uncultured Piscirickettsiaceae bacterium
ACATTATTAAAGTGGTTATTATTTTTTTAAAAACACTGTAAAAACCTTTTTTTTTGGGTGTTTTCCCCCCCCCCCCCCCCCGAAAAAGTAGGCTAAATTATTTTTTTGTGTTTGTAAATACTATCCTCTTACTGGTATTAATCATCTTTCCTTGTTGATTTATTATCAGCAGTTCTGTTATGCCCATTTGTTTAGCAATTTTTTCGCTATTATTTTTGCCTGCTATTAATATTGCGGTCGCCGCTGCATCAGCTAGGGTTGGGTCTGCATGAATTACTGTTACAGATGCTAGGCTATCTGCAGGTTTTGCTGTGTTTGGGTTTATTAGGTGTGAATAGCGTTTTCCTTGCCATTCAAAGTAGCGTTGATAGGTTCCAGAGGTAACTATACTTAGGTTGCTTGGTAATTTTGCTATGGCGATTATTTTATTTGGGTTTGTTGGCGATTGAATGCCAATTTGCCATGGTTTTTTAGTTCCATTTTCAGTAATGTTTTGCCCAATAGCACTCATGTCTCCACCGATATTAACTATGGCATTTTTAATTCCTACATTTTTTAAATGCTTAATTGCTTTTTTAAGGGCTAGTCCTTTGGCATTAGCCCCAAAGTCTAGTTGTACTTGGTTGTTTGTTGAGCTTAAACTGTTGCCAACAAAGGATATGTTTTTAATTGATGGTCGGTCTTTTCGCCATTTTTCTAGTTGTTTTTTAGTGGGCGGAGGTCCTTGCCAGTCTTCGGAATGAAATGACCATAGTGCGATTAGTTTGCCTATAGCTGGGTCAAATAGGTAGTTAGATTGTTTTGCTAGTTGTTGTGATGTTTGTATAAATCGTTTTACTTCATCATTAACAATAATATTTTCATTATTTGCAATAGCTTTATTTATTTGGCTAACAATTCCGCCTTTATCCCATGCGTGCCATTCTTTATTTAGTTGATGAAAATCTTGCTCTATTGTTTGAATAGCAAGGAGAGCTTTTTTTTCAGAAATGCCTTGAATTTGTATATTAACCGAAGTTCCAAAAACAAAAAAAGTTTGCTTGTGTTCGTACTGCTTTCTTGTATCACAAGCAGTAGTGGCAACTATTAATAAGCTAAGAAATAGTGCTTTCAAGATGGTCAAACAGTGTGCCCGCTATGTTTAATTTGTATTGTTTGTCTAGTTCACGAATGCAGGTTGGGCTGGTTACATTTATTTCGGTAATATAATCACCAATCACATCTAGGCCAACAAAATGTAAACCTTGCTTTTGCAAAGTTGGTTTTATTTGTTCACATAGCCAATAGTCGCGCTCATTAAGTTCAACCCCAACACCTGTACCACCAGCGGCTATATTGCCACGGTTTTCTCCTGCGGCAGGAATGCGTGCTAGGGCATAGGGAATGGGTTTGCCATTAATTAGTAGAATGCGTTTGTCGCCTTGTTTTATTGCGGGTAAAAATACTTGTGCCATTATGTGATGTTTACCAAAATCGGTCATGGTTTCTATAATTACATTGGTGTTAGTGTCGCCATGTTTTACTTTAAATATAGATGCTCCACCCATAGCATCTAGTGGTTTTAAAATAACAGTTTGTTGTTCTGCTATAAATTCTTTTATTTTTTCTGCATTAGCACTAACTAGAGTAGCAGGAATACATTGAGGGAACCAACTAGCAAACAGTTTTTCGTTTGCATCACGAAGGCTTTGCGGTTTGTTAACTACTAATACTCCTGCGGCTTCAGCCTGCTCTAAAAAGTGGGTTGAGTATAAATAATCATTGGTAAATGGTGGGTCTTGGCGAATTAAGATTATGTCTAATTTAGTTAGGTCTGTTTGGTAGGTTTTACCAAAGCCAAAAAATTGTGAGGTCGTGTCGTTAAGCTCTCTGTCCCATACTTTTAGTTCTGATGTATTGGCATAAGGTTTGCCATTTTTTAAATAAATATCTTCTGGTTGCATATAAACCAGTTCATGCCCACGGCGTTGTGCCTCTAACAGCATAGCAAAAGAGCTGTCTTTGTAGGGTTTTATGCTTTTTATCGGGTCCATAACTATGCCGACTTTTAATAGTTTACTCACTATATTTGGTCACCAGTATTATGGATGATTTTAGCATCATGTATTTCTCTTGCTGCTGCCAATAATGCAAGCCTTGCGACCACGCCAAAGGCGTAAAAACGATTGGGTGCAGCATCACAGTCTTTAGTGGTGTCAGGGTTTGAGGATGAAAATTCAAAAGACAGTGGTTCAAAGTGCATGCCTGGTGAATTAAGATTGTCGGTTGCTGTCTTACCAGTATGAACCCGATAAAAACCACCAACTACTTGGTTGTGAATCATATAAACTACTGGTTCAGCTACTGCTTCTTCCCAAGTTTCATGGGTATAAACACCTTCTTGTACAATCATTTGTTCCGCAATTAAGCCCTCTTTTGAAGAGGACATTTTTTTGCGTTGTTTATTGTTCATATTTAGTACATCTTCTGCCGAATCAACAGATACAATTGCCATGCCGTAGGTTCCACTATCAGACTTTACAATAACAAAAGGTTTGCAGGGAATATTATGAGTCTCATAGTATTTTTTTGTGGAGTCTAATACTTCTTGTACTGACTCAGATAGATTTTCAAGGCCTATTTTAGCCTTATAATCTATCGGCCCACATTGTCTTGAAAGAGGGCTAATTAACCAGGGATCCATTTCAAGTATGTCGGCAAATTCTTCAGCTACCTTTTGATAGTGAGTAAAATGATGAGTTTTATATCTTTGCCCCCAACCTAAAGCCAATGGTGGAAGCAATACCTGGTCTATATTTTCTAAAATTTTTGGTCGACCAGAAGATAAATCATTGTTTAATAAAATGGCACAGGGGAAAAAACCTTTAACACCAACGCGGTCATCTTTACGCTCAATAGGTTTCATTGTAAGAATATTACCAGAGGGTAAGTCAATGTTTGTTATTTCAGTAATGTCTGGGTTTAAACTTGCAATATGCACTTCATAACCTGCACGAGTAATAATATCTTGTAATGCATAAAGATTTTCAAGGTAAAAGGTATTACGAGTATGGTTTTCTGGAACTATTAAAACTCCATCGGTAATTGGGCATGCCTGTGTAACTGCACTTTGTGCGGCTTGTACGGCTAAAGGTTTTAAGTCTGGGTGTAGGTTGTTAAATCCTGCAGGAAATAAGTTGGTATCAACTGGTGCAAGTTTATAACCGGCATTTCTTAAATCAACGGAGGCATAAAAAGGTGCGGGAGTTTTTTTAAACTGCTTTCTAAACCAAGATTCTATTTTTGCTTGATTAGATAAAAATATGTGTTCTAGTTTGTGTATTGGTCCAGACAATGAAGTTTGTAAATGGGGTACATTTTCGGGCATAAATTTCTCATGAGATTCATATTAGGCTGTTATTATAAGTGTAATAGTATTTTTATATACAATTAACTAACTAATTTTTAGGGTAAATTATATGGTAAAAATATGCAACACTTTTACAATCTACTTAAACTATTAAAAGCATCTTTTCGTGATTTAACCCCTATCATATTAGTTATATTGTTTTTTCAACTAGTAGTTTTACAAACTATTCCAGAAAACTGGTAATAGCAGGGGTTGGTTTAGAGTCTAAAAATCTCCCCATAGTAATTGTAAGGCAGATAAAACCGCAACTCCTGCGGTTTCAGATCTTAATATACGCCTACCTAGCCTAATCTCAGTTAAGCCTATCTCTTCTGCTTGCTTTATTTCAGTAGAAGTTAAGCCACCTTCTGCACCTATTAATAAATGTAAAGGATGCCTTTTTAAACTATTATCTACCTGCTTTAAACCATAATTAGCACTAGGGCTTAAAACAAATCCTTTAATATTTTTTTGTGTTTTTAACCATGTTTGATAGTTTTGGTAGGGTAAAACTGTCGGAATAGTGTTTCTATTAGATTGCTCACAAGCCGCAATAGCAATCTGCTGCCATTGTTGTTGTCTTTTTTGTAGTTTGTTGTCATCTAACTTAATGTCACAGTTTTCTGTTATCAGCGGTTGTATGCTAGTTACCCCCAGTTCCACACATTTTTGAATAGTGTAATCCATGCGGTCGCCTTTTGAGATAGCTTGGCATAAAATAGTGTTTAGGGGAGACTCTGTTTCTGGTGATGATGTTTCGGTAATTAATACAGCAGCAGAACGGCGGTTTTGCACAATTAACTGTGCTTTAGCCTGTAAGCCTTTGCCATCAAAAACCTCTACTAACCGCTGGTCTTTTAACCGTAAAACCGTTAAAGCATAGTGAGATTGGTCTTTATTAAGTTGGACGGTTTCACCTACTTTAAACTTTTTATTTGGTAAATAAAACCGTGAAATTCGCATTATTTAAAACTTAGATCTTGTGCAATATTTATAATCGGCTTTGCCTGGTTCATACTGTAAAAATGAAGTCCTGGAGCTCCAGCATCAAGTAGTTTTTGTGATAACTCTGTTACCACATCTAAACCAAATGCCTGTAAACTTGCAGGGTCATCTTCTAGGCTTTCTAAACGACATTTTAACCATCGAGGAACTTCTGCTCCGCAGGCAGTTGAAAAACGGATTAGGTTTTCATAGTTTAAAATAGGCATAACCCCTGGGATTATTGGTAAGCCAATGCCATGTTTTTCGCAATTATCAACAAAATATAAATAACTATCTAAATTGAAAAAGTACTGAGTAATTGCCGCATCAGCTCCCTGTTCAACCTTATGTTTAAACCACTTAATTCCAATATCACAGTTTCGTGCTTGTGGGTGAGTTTCAGGGTAGGCAGCAACCTCCAGTTTAAAGGTGTTGCCACGAGTTTGTTTAATATACTTTACTAAATCACTCGCATATTTAAAATCACCAGGATCCATCATGCCAGAAGGTAAATCTCCCCTTAAAGCAACAATTCGTTTTACTCCAATACTCTCATAGGTATCTAATAATTCTGTCAAACTTTCTTCGGTTGCACCAATGCAAGTTAAGTGCGGGGCAGCTTCAAAATTAGTATGCTCTTGAATATATTTAACAGTTTCTAAAGTTTTTTCTTGAGTACTGCCACCTGCACCATAGGTTACAGACATATATTCAGGTTTAAGTACCGCTAACTCTTGAATAGTGCCTTTTAGTTTCTCAATCCCTTTATCTGTACGAGGAGGAAAGAATTCTAAGCTTAATTTTTGTGCATGTTTTTGTTGTGTTTTCATCTTCATATACTTATTTGTTTATTAATTAAATTTTTACTCCCCCCCCTCTATTTTTGCGGGGGGGGGGTAAAATCCAGTGTTTTACAGCCCTGCATCATTTCTTAGTATAGCTGCTTTATCTGTTTTTTCCCAAGTAAACTCAGGTAGTTCTCTACCAAAGTGCCCATAAGCAGCGGTTTTTTGGTAAATAGGTCTATATAAATCTAGCATAGCAATTAAGCCTTTTGGCCTTAAATCAAAGTGTTCAATAACTAATTTTTCAATGAGTTCGACAGATACTTTTTCGGTATTAAAAGTTTCAATACTAATAGAGGTTGGTTCTGCAACACCTATGGCGTAAGATATTTGTATTTCACATTTATCCGCTAAACCTGCGGCAACAATATTTTTAGCCACATAACGACCAGCATAAGCTGCCGACCTATCGACTTTAGACGGATCTTTGCCTGAAAACGCACCACCACCATGGCGAGCCATGCCACCGTAAGTATCAACAATAATTTTACGACCAGTTAATCCTGCATCACCAACTGGGCCACCAATAACAAATCTACCTGTTGGGTTTATGTGGTATTTAGTGTCAGAGTTTAACCAATGAGCAGGTAAAACAGGTTTAATTATTTCTTCCATAACCGCTTCATGCAGTATTTTATTATCTACTTCAGGATTGTGTTGGGTAGATATTACTACGGCATCAATACCAACAGGCTTGCCATCTTGATAACGCAAAGTTATTTGGCTTTTAGCATCTGGTCTTAACCAATTTAGTTGGCCACTTTTACGCAGCTGAGCCTGTTTTTCCATTAAAAGATGGGCGTAATAAATAGGAGCAGGCATTAAAACATCAGTTTCATTTGAGGCATAGCCAAACATTAAACCTTGGTCGCCAGCACCTTGTTCTCGCGCACTGCTCTCATCTACACCCTGGGCTATTTCAGGAGACTGCTTGCCAATAGAACTTAAAACAGCACAGGTAGAGCCATCAAAACCTAAGTCACCATGATTATAGCCAATCTCATTAACCACATTCCTAACTAGATCTTCTTGGTCAACCCATGCAGAGGTAGAAATCTCTCCTCCTAAAACTACCATTCCTGTTTTAATAAAAGTTTCGCAAGCAACTCTAGCAGAAGGGTCTTGTTTTAAGATAGCATCAAGCATTGCATCAGAAATTTGGTCGGCAATTTTATCAGGATGACCTTCTGACACTGATTCTGAGGTAAATAGGGTTGTTCTTGTCATTATTTTGTTCCTCTAATTTGAGGTACGGGAAATAGTGCGAGAGGTAAAAAAGAAATGCTCCTCGCTTTAGCCGTACTTATAAGGCGCCCGCAAGCTGAAAATTCAAATCGGCGCAATCTCCTAGTGGAGAAGATAAATTATCTAATATTTAAAAAAAAGATGCAAGCTAAATTTGAAGTTTTTTCCCTATTTATTTTTAAGTAAGATTTAAATGACCATACTGTACTAAAGTACAATATTAATTGAAGTTTCATTGCTTTATAATCGCTGAAAATTAAAATTATTTACATAAAAGTGAGCAAATAAATGGCAGCTACAATTAGTTCTGCAGTAGAAATTGGTTTAATATCAGAAGTAACTGGGGCTGTATATTTACAAAATGGTACAGAAGAACTGATTCGTGCAGAATTAGGAATGAAAGTATTCCAAGGTCAAGAAATAGACACTAGAAGTAGTGGCTCCATTATGATTGATTTAATCAATGGAAAAATCTTAACACTAGGTCAAAATACTATAGTAGCACTTGACGATGATATAGTATCTAAAGCAGATATAAGTCAAGTAAGAGCTTTAGAACAAGATGTAGAAAGTATAATTGCAAAAATATTGGAAGGTCGAGCTAGTGAGATAGAAGCTACTGCCGCAGGTGATGAAAATGTAGAAATATCATCATCAATACGACCAATTGACAGCTTGCCAGACCATCTTTTGGATGGTGGAGTAACTAATGGCTTTTCATTGCTTCCTGATGATGAATTAAGTGAGCCAGAACTATTTGTACGAAAATCTAAAGAGCTAGGTACAGATAACTCTAGTTCTAGTTCAGGTTCAGGAGCACTAGACATAACCGAAGTAAGTTCAGCTAGTGGCGTAGAAGGCAGCGAACTAA
>CAZMHA010000026.1:13377-15985 GCA_964565985.1 uncultured Piscirickettsiaceae bacterium
CCACACAGTAACGCTAGGTGGAAGTTCAATCAATGATGAAACAATCAGCTTTAACCTAAGTGGTCGCGTTGGTGCAGATGGGGCAACTGAGGGTGATGACTTTAACTCTACACCTGTATTTAGCGGTGGTGTTACTTATAGTGCAGTAGATAATACGATTACTATACCCGCTGGAGTGACTGGGTTTACCGTTACAGTGGTAACTAGTGATGATTCTGATTTTGAAAATAATGAGTTATATGATTTAGAGGTTGGTGGTGTATCTGCAACAGGTACTATCGTTAATGACGATGCTAATACAGTAGAGGCAACAGATGATGGAATAGGTTCTCAGCTTGGTGAGTTCTCAATTAGCACACAATCGAGTAACTATGCTTCAACACCTGACATAACAGGTCTTCCCGATGGTGGTTACATTGCTGTATGGACAGGAACAGATGACAACTATTCTGGAATTAAAGCACAAAGATTTAATGTGAACGGAGAAAAGGTAGGAGATGAGGTAACTATTAATAAGATTACTCATGATTACCAGCAGGCGCCAAATATTATTAGCCTAACTAATGGTAACTACTTGGTTACTTGGCAAGCAAATGACCTATATGACCATATTGATAATTGGGATAACGGCTCTAAATATGTTCAAGCTCAAATTTTTGATGAGAATGGACAGCCAGTTTGTCAAGAATTCACAATTGCTAGAGCAGAGTACGACCCTATCGTAGCTACTCCAAATGGTGGGTTTATCGTGAGTTGGTCAGCTGATGCACGCTTTGATAATACAGATCAAGGAAATCAAGATAACCCAATTAATTCAGATGATCATGACGGAGATGATTATGGTGTAGTTGCTCAAGCATTTGACGCTTTCGGAAATGAAATTGGTGAGCGTTTAGTTGTTAATGATACTGTTGCTGGCGACCAGATGGATTCAGATATTATTATGATTGATGGCAATACTGCCATTATGACATGGCAGTCTGAAACCTCTGATGGTTCTGGAGTATTTAATATTTATGCTCAAACACTAGAACTAACCGCAAATGGTTTAACTAAGGTAGATGGTTCAGAATTTGTAGTTAATTCAACTAATTCAGGCAGTCAAAGTAATCCTGAAATAACTGCTCTAACTGACGGCAATGCGTTGGTCGTATGGCAATCAACTGATGCTAGTCAAGGTATCGTTGCTAGAGTAGTCTCAGCAAATGGAACGGTTCAAGGCTTAGATATTGAAATTAGTACAACAGGAACAAATCCAGTTGTTACAGCACTTAATGGTAACTATGTTGTTGTTTGGCAAGATAGTGAAGATATCTACTCGCAATTATTTTTAAATGATGGAACAGCCTTGTCCGTAGCCGTAAATATTACAGCAACAGTAGATTCTGAAATAGAGCCAGCAGTTACTGCATTAGCAGATGGTGGTTATATAATCGCTTACGATTCAGGTAATAATATTGAAGGCATGAGATTTAATGCCGACGGTACACCATTTATACAAATTGATAGTAACTTTACAATGGACGAAGATAGTAGCCTAACCTTGTCTGTTAACGACTTAATGGCAAATGATACCGACCCAGAAAATCATACCTTTACGATAGTTTCGGTTCAAGATGCGGAAAATGGTTCAGTTACATTAAACAGTAGTGGAAATGTTACTTTTACTCCAAATTCAGATTATAACGGCCCAGCAACTTTTACCTATACTATTAGAGATGAATTAGGAGCAGAAGATACTGCAACTGTTCATATGATGGTAAATGGAGTAGGCGAGCCAACTATTTATGTTGGAGCAACATGTGATGCAGATGTTCACGGAATGGATGTTGTTGTTAAAGAAGGTGAAGATGTTATATTTGGAGTAAGAGTTAGTGGAGCAGAAGCTGGAACAACGGTTAGTTTAGCTTTATCAGATGGTACAGCGGTTAATGCAGACTACAATCAACAATACTTCCAATACTCATTTGACAATGGACAATCTTGGGCAGCTGTATCTGGAGCAATACCTATTCCAGAAAACTCAACTATGATGTTAGTTAAAACAGATACTGTTATAGATGGAATTGTTGATTCAAGCGAAACCTTCACGCTAACCGCCAGCCTAAGTACAGGAGAAAGTGCGGTAGGTACAGCAACCATTATGGAATATGTTGTAGAAAGTTTAACATCAGCAACAGCAGAAGAAGGAAATTCTCTAATACACACCGTAATCCTAAGTGAAACATTGCTAGTAGAAGAAATTTACAGTTTTACCCTAACCAGTAACACAGCAAATGAAGGTTCTGACTATGATGTAACCCCAGTGTTAAATAATGGAGTTACATATAATGCAGCAAACAACACAATTACAGTACCAGCAGGAGTAAGCAGTTTTACTGTTACGATTGGTACGGTTGAAGATGTAAATGAAGAGAGTTCAGAAGAATATATTCTAAGTGTTGGTGGAGTAAGTTCTACTGGAACTATTACAGATGATGATAATGTCTGTATTAATTCAGTTTCAACAGAAACAGAAACAGAAGGAAATAACCTTGTTCATGTTATTGAAATGTCAGGAAGCTCAGTAAATGATGAAATAATAAGTTTTGTCACTGATGGACTAGAT
>CAZMHA010000027.1:0-15898 GCA_964565985.1 uncultured Piscirickettsiaceae bacterium
ATTATTTTTAACAAAATAGAACTGTGGTTGCTCATGATCTAGATATAAAAGTCAATTCGCTATACAGCTGGGTTGATCAGTACCAAAAAATCATCCGAGCCAGTTTTAACCCAAAAATGAGAATACACAACCTCTCAATCTTGAGAATGAAAACAAACGGTTAAAGAAAAAGCTGGCGGATTCGCAAAGGGATGTTGAACTCCTAAAAAAACGGCGGTGTACTTTGCGGCACACAGCAAGTGAAGTAGACTTGGATAAAACAACATACTAAAAACATAAGCATTAATCACCTAGGTCTTTTTAGTGTCATAAATTACTCCAAGAATTTAAAATATTAATATAAGAAAATTAAGACTAATATAAAGGAAGATTAAACAACAAGCCCATTAGAATAGGCTTTTATTCTAATGTGTTTGAAATATATACTAGACTAACTTTGAGTAAACTCATAAATAAGTATTAAAAGAACAGATTAAAAAAGGCAATATTAACTATCTGTTTTTCGCGTAAAAACCCAGTCTAGTTCCGTCGAATTTTCTAAGTTAAATTTATAGCCGTCTAAATTAAACTGTTTTAAATTATCTGGATTATTAACTTTGTTTTGAGCTGCATACCTTGCCATTAGCCCTCTTGCTTTTTTGGCGTAAAAACTAATTATTTTGTACTGACCATTTTTATAATCTTTAAAAATAGGCGTGATAACCTTCGCATTTAATTGCTTTTTATCGACTACTTTAAAGTACTCGTTAGAGGCCAGGTTTATAATTATGTCTTGTTCTTGTTGGTTTAACCAATCGGTAATTTTATTTCCCCAAAACTCATAGAGATTGTTGCCTTTGTTATTTTTAAACTTAGTTCCCATCTCCAAACGATATGGCAAAATCAAGTCTAACGGTTTTACTGCACCGTATAATCCTGAAAGAATTCGTAAGTGTCTTTGTAAATAATCTAGCTCTGTTGCTGAAAGGGTAGTTGCAGATATACCTTGATAAACATCGCCCTTAAATAAAAACACGGCTTGTTTGGTCTTTGCATTAGTTTTATCTAAGGGTAGTGACCAGTTTTGAAAACGGTTATAGTTTAGCTCTGACAGCTTTTCACTTAGTTGCATTAGTTCGCCTACGCCAACCACATCTAAAGACTGCAATTGCGAAATTAGATCGGCAGATTCTGCCGAAAAACCAACCTTAGAGCTAGGTAGATTAACCAAATCAGATTCATCCAATTTTTTCGCTGGCGATACAAGCATTAACATTTTTGCTATCCTCTTTTAATTTTTTGTACAAATTCAAGTCTATCTAAGGTTCCTATATCATTCCAAAAACCGTAGTATAGACTACCTTCTATCTGTTGGTTTTTTATGGCTTCACGAAATATTGGTGCTAACTTTAATCTACCTACCTTTATGCCTTTGAATAAGCTAGGGTGTAGCAAGCTTATTCCTGAAAAGGTATATTGTGGTTGCTCTGTTAGCTTGCCTTTTTCTAACCCAAAATCTCCTGTTGCTTTAAAACTTGGGTTTTCTACCAAGACTAGATGGGCTAAAATTTTGGAAGCCAGCTTTATCTTTATCAAATTTTGAAAGTCGTAATCAGTAAATACATCGCCATTAATTACTATAAATGGTTCTATACCATCGCTTAACAGTGGTAGGGCTTTAATTATTCCACCAGCGGTTTCCAAGCCTCCTTCTGGTTCTGGAGAATAGGTTATATTTAGGTCAAATCTACCCCCCCCCCCTAATTTTTCTTCTATTTTTGACCCTAACCATGCGTGGTTAATAACTACTTCTTTTATTCCTACTTGGCTTAGTTTTTCTAGGTGGTATTCAATTAAAGCTTTGCTATTTACTTCTACTAAAGGTTTAGGGATAGTATCCGTAAGAGGTCTTAGCCTTTCGCCCCTGCCTGCACTTAATATTATGGCTTTCATAATTTTGCCTGCATGGCTTCTACCCACTCAACTATAAAATTAGCTTCTGGATGTTTTTTGGCGGTTGCAGTTATATAATTTAGAGTAGCTGGAATGTCATTTAGGTAATTTTCCTTACCATCTCGATGATAAAGCCTTGCAAAAATTCCTGATGCTTTAAGGTGTCGTTGTAGCCCCATTAATTCAAATGATTTTTGAAACTCTTGCCATTCATTTTTAGTGACTATACTTTCTTTACATAGCATTAGAAAGTATTGCCTTGTCCATTCTATAACCTGTTGTTCGTCCCAGGTAATATAACAGTCTTTTAACAGGGAAACCGCATCATAGGTTAGTGCTCCCTTTAGTGCATCTTGATAATCTAAAATACCTGGGTTATCTTGTTGGGTAAACATTAAGTTTCGGCTATGGTAGTCTCTGTGAACATACACTTGTGGTTGATTTGTGGCTGATTTTATAAGAAGGTTTTGTAAACTTTGCCATTCATTCTTTTGTAGTTTGTTCATGGCTAAATTTAGATGAGTTTCTCCTAGCCAGTTATCAAATAAAGACATTTCTTGGCTAAGCAATTCTGTGCTATACACGGGTAAATCTTGTGCTAATTTATTACCCTTTGTTTGCAGAGTTACCAAACTAGTTAGTGCTTGTGTGTATAGCTGTTCTGCATTTTTTTCATTAATTACCGATAAATAGGTTTTTGTACCTAAATCACTTAGCAGTAAAAAACCTTTTTTTAAATCTTGGGCAATGACTACCGGTACATTTAAGCCGATACTTTTTAATTGCTTAGAGACAGATATAAAAGCAGTACAGCTTTCATTTTCTGGAGGGGCATCCATAATTATTAAAGTTTTTTCGGCAACTTTAATACGAAAATAGCGTCTAAAACTGGCGTCACTAGAGGCGGGTATTGGCTTGCTATACTCTTGATTGTTTAATTCATCTAGGTTTACTAGCCAGTCTTGCATTAATTCAAATCTATTGTCCATAGTTACTTCTAATTACTTCTCTTTAGGAATATGAACAATATAATAGGTTCTAAGTTAAAATAAGTCATTATATTTTTATCATTAAACATTTAAATGCTTTTAAACCGCCTTAAATTATTCACCATTTTATTGTCTATATCGTCGTTGCTCTTGATAAGCTCTCGTGTACTTGCACAGATAACTAATGTGGATAATTTTATATTTAACCCCTATTCCCCTGCTTGCTTTGCCGAGCCAATAGCTGCTCCTGTAATTTTCCCAGAAAAAAGTGATGATACAGAAGTTTTTGCAGACCAATTAACTCAGCAGGATAAATATAAATACCTATTAAAAGGCAATGTTGTATTACGAGGTGCTAAGTCTGTTGTAAAAGCAGAGACCATGTCTTTAGATAAGCGTTTAAAAATAGCAAAGGCCTTCGGTAAGGTACATCTATATACTAAGGATTTTACAGTTTTAGGGGGTTCTTTATACCTTAATCAAAAAAGTTCTATTGCAAAACTGTCCTCTCCTATCTACCAAATTAATAATACCCGCTCGCATGGAAGTGCTAAACATTTAGTAAATAATCAACAAAATATGCAGGCTTTTTTTACTGATGCAACCCTTAGTACTTGTAAAATTAAAAATTCAGACTCTACAGAAAGAGCTATAGAGCCGTCTCCTGATAATGTGGACTGGCAAATTAGAGTAAGTGAGCTAGAGATAGATAGTGCAAAAAAGATGGTTTATGGTAAACATGGCATTTTATACTTCTACTCACTACCTGTTTTATACACACCTTATTTTCAATTTTCTACAGCTAAACGAAACTCTGGAATTTTAACTCCTACTATTGGAGGTAACCAGTCTATTACACAAAAAAAACCAGAGCAATATTTCTCTTTACCTATATATATAAACCTTGCTCCTGAATTTGATGACACATTAACCCTAACAAAAATGCAAGATAGAGGTACTCTATTCGGCAATGAATTTCGCTATCTGCAAAATAACCATCAAGCAGTTTTTACCAGCCACTTCATTGACGATAAAGTATCCTCTGCAAACATAAATCCTAACAATTTAAACCTATCGGCGATTGATAAACGCTGGGACATGCATATAAATGCCCAACAAAATTGGGGGGCTGGCTTTAGTAGTAATTTTGATTGGAGTAAGGTGTCCGATAGGTATTTCTACGCAGACATGCCTTTTCAAGTTGATTTACAAGAGAAAACCTATCTAGCTAGAAATGCCAATATTAACTATCAATCAGAAAATATTAATGCCCATGTCACGGTAGCTGATTTTATTCGCTTACAAAATAACCAAAGCCATAACTACGCAAAAAAACCAGAAGTAGGTTTAGATTTTAACCATGATTTTAGTAATCCTGCCCTACAAAATTTCCGTTTTAATTTAACTACCGAGGTTACTGAATTTGAGATAACAGAAACCTTGCACAGTAGCCCAGAAGCATTAAGAGCCATTATCACTCCATCTTTACGCTACGATGTTATTAGGCCCTACGGACTTGTTCAAGCAGAATTGAGCTCAATAAATATTCATTATGAAATGCAAGATAATGGCTTTAATACAACTGGTGCGGATACGCATGATATAAATATCCCTCAATTTGCACTAAAAGGTGGGCTAACTTTTATTAGAGATTTTAAAATTGGCAGTAAAATGTTTAATCAAACCCTTGAGCCACAAATTCAATACCTATATACGGGATATCAAGACCAGTCTAATATTGCCAGATTTGATACTAGTAGTACTAGCTTAGATTTTAGTAACCTATTTGCCTACAATCGTTTTTCAGGTTTTGATAGGATTGGAGACAGTAATCAAGTTTCTATGGCATTGACATCTAAACTATTAAATAACAAGGGTAAAACCTTAGCAGAACTTGGTATAGGGCAAATATTCTTTTTAGCAGATCAAAAGGTACAGTTATCTGGCAATGGTATTAACACCGATAAGGTTTCTGATTATTTTATTAAGCTAGGGGTTACTGCTAACATTCTATCTGTTCACTCCACTGCTCAAGTTTCAAAAGAAAGTAAAAAACTAATTAATGCAAACAGTCGTTTAAAATTAGACCTATCCCCCGAGTTTACTTTTTTGATGACCGACACAGTAACTAACCTTAATTTACCAGGTGAAAAAGAAGAAGTAGCGGCAGGTTTTAACTGGCAAATGACTAGCCATTGGTCAGTAGCTAGCTACATGAACTATGACTTCACTGAAGAAAGGCAGGAAAATCTTAGTGGCGCAATTCGTTATGATGATTGTTGCTGGGCATCAGAACTATCGGTAAAACAAACAAAACTGGATGGGGGTCTGTATAATTACTCATTTCAATACCTAATAGAGCTTAAAGGATTAAGCACTACTGGTATTCCATTTAAACAATACTTAACAGAAAAATTAGATTTTTAATATGAAACTACTACTACCTGCCTACTCTCTCTTTTTATTACTATTTGTGATAAACCCGAACCTACTTGCCAGTGATAAAAATGGTCAACTATTGGACAAAATAATAGCGGTAGTAAATGATGAAATAATTTTAAAAAGTAACCTTGATAAAAGAATTATTGAAGCAAATGCCGAATTAAAAGGGCGAGGTATAGTCATTAAAGATAGACAAGGTCTAGCCCTAAAAGTACTGGACAATATAATTATAGAAAAACTACAACTGCAAAGAATTAAAAAACGAGGCATAGAAGTAGCCGATGATGAGATACTTAAAAAGATAGCGGAAATTGCTAAAAATAATAAATTAACTACCTTACAGGTTCGCAATAAATTAAATAAAACCCAACCCAATGGCTTTATACTTTTTAGAGAAAAACTTCGCCAACAATTGTTATTTCAAAAACTGCGTCAAGTTGAAGTATTTGCTCGTACTCAGGTAACAGAAGATGAGATTAACAACTACCTACAAAGACAAAACTTAATTAGCAGCAGCCTAGAATATAATATTGCCCACATAGTAGTTAATCTACCAGAATCTGCAACACCTAATCAACGAGACAAATCAAAACAAAAAGCACAAAACCTGCTCAACAAACTAGAAAATGGTAAAGACTTTAGCCAACTAGCAGTTAACTCTTCTGACGGAGTAAAAGCTTTACAGGGTGGTGATTTAGGTTGGTTAAAACCAGACCAAATACCAACATTTTTTTCTGACCAACTAGCAGGTATGCAAACTGGTGAGCATAGTAAACTAATAAAAAGCCCCATAGGTTTTCATATTATTAAACTAGTTAACAAGCGCGACAGAAGCTCTAAAATAGTAAAGCAATACCACCTGCACCGTTTTACCGTACTATCTGATGATGTAAGCCAAAACAAAAATGCACGAGCACCAAAACGACTAATAAAACTAGCAAAAAATATTCGTAGCCTAGCAGACTTTAAAAAGCTACAAATACAATATCCTGACATACCAAAATCTATTAATGAAAATGGCGATTTAGGTTGGTTAACTGCAAAAGACATACCTAGTAAATATTATAAAGCTATCAAAAAAATAAAAGCTAACCGAGCATCTAAACCTATTGCTTCAAAATTAGGTTGGGACATAGTTTACCTAGCAAAAACCAGAAAAAAAGACCTGAACATTACCAACAAAAGACAACAAGCTATGAATAGTATTCGTATGAAAAAGGCTAACGAAACCTTTAAAATTTGGCTAAGAAGACTTAAAGATGAAGCCTTAATTGACAACAGATTACTTGCTAAAAAATAAATGCCTCAGCAGATTAAAAAACTAATTATAAGCTGTGGAGAGCCAGCAGGTATAGGCCCTGAACAAATTATAAAACTTGCCCAAGATAATTATGATTTTGAATGGGTAGTTCTTGCAGACCCACAGTTATTAGAGAAAACCGCCCAACAGCTAAATTTACCGATTAAGATAAGTAACTACCAACCAAACCTCCAACCTACTAAAAATAGGGGGGGGGGGGTAAAAATAATCCCTATCACCCTAGCAACTCCCGTTATTGCAGGGCAACTAAATGCTAAAAATTCACACTATGTATTAGACATTTTGCATAAGGCAGTAGATCTTTGTATGGCTAAAGAATTTGATGCTCTAGTTACCGCACCGATTCATAAAGGCATAATTAATGAGGCAGGAATACCTTTTACAGGCCATACTGAATTACTAGCTGAACGCTCCAACACCAAGCAAGTAGTAATGATGTTAGCAACCCCAGGTTTAAGAGTTCCTCTTGTAACCACGCATCTACCGTTAAAAGATATTTCTGCCGCAATTACAAAGAAAGCTCTAGAAGATGTTATTAGAATTTTACATACTTCCTTAAAAAACCAATTTGGAATTGCTCGTCCCAAAATATACATTATGGGATTAAACCCTCATGCTGGCGAAGATGGGCATTTAGGCACAGAAGAAATTACCATTATAAACCCTGTTATTAAAAAACTTCAGGCCGAAGGTATGGACCTAATTGGCAGCCTACCAGCAGACACCATATTCAGCCCATCTAATCGCGAAGATGGAGATGCTTTTCTTGCTATGTATCACGACCAAGGCTTACCCGTGTTAAAATATATAGGCTTTGGTAATGCCGCCAATATCACACTAGGCTTACCATTTATTAGAACCTCTGTTGACCATGGAACAGCTTTAAATATAGCTGGCACAGGCAAAGCAGACATAAAAAGTTTTCAATATGCGATGAATGTTGCAATTGAGATGATGAATTAGATTAAATAAAGACTTAAATGAAACAACACAAACATAAAAAACGCTTTGGACAAAACTTTCTTAATAATCAAAAGATTATTGACCAAATCATAGCAGCAATTCGCCCTAAAAACACTCAACATATGGTAGAAATTGGGCCAGGTGAAGCTGCATTAACTTCACCTCTATTAGATATAGTTAACAAGTTAGAAATTATAGAAATTGATAATGATTTAATTGAACCTTTAAAATATAAATTCTCTAGCCTGCCTGCTTTTAATTTACACCATACTGATGCTTTAACTTTTGATTATTCCAGCTTAATAAATACAGAAGATGATAAAAAAAGTTTAAGAATAGTTGGTAACTTACCTTACAATATATCTAGCCCCTTGATGTTTCATTTACTTAATTTTGCTAAAGATATTCAAGATATGCACTTTATGTTACAAAAAGAAGTTGTTGATAGGATAACCTCTGCCCCTGGCTTTAAAACCTATGGTCGTTTAAGTGTAATGATGCAATATGCTTGCGAAGTAGAATCTTTATTTGATGTTGCTCCTGATAATTTCACCCCCCCCCCTAAGGTTACATCCGCAATTATTCGTTTAATTCCTTATTCGCAAAAGCCTTTTGTTGCCAAGTGTGAGCAAACTTTTGCTAAATTAGTTAAGCAGTCTTTTTCTCAAAAAAGAAAAACTTTGCGTAATAATTTAAAAGGATTCTTAACTAGCGAGCAAATTGAAGAGTGTAATATTGAGCCTTCTATTCGTGCGGAAAACTTAAGCATCAAAGAATTTGTTTTACTAGCAGACAAGTTAATGGAGGTAAACTAACATGGCTACCTATATTATTGGTGATGTACACGGTTGTTACAAACCTTTAAAAAAATTATTAAAAAAAATTGACTTTAATCCGTCTAAAGACCGTCTATGGTTTGTTGGTGATATCGTTAATCGTGGACCAGATTCTTTAAAAACCTTAGTGTTTATAATGTCTTTAGGCAACTCTGCAAAGATGGTGTTAGGTAATCATGATTTTCATTTATTAGCGGCCTATGCAGGTTTAAAAAAGTTTCAGAAAAAAACCGATACGCTCAAACCAATTTTAGAACATAAAAATGCAGACAATATGATTGATTGGCTACGCCATCAACCTTTAATTATTCGTGATAAAAAATTAAAAATAGCGATGGTGCATGCAGGAATCCCGCCCCAATGGTCGTTAAAAAAAGCATTAAAAAAAGCTAAAAAAGTTGAAAAGATTTTACAATCAAATAGTTGGCAAAAACAAATAGTTGATGACTTTTTTGGCAATGAACCAAACGGTTATTCAAAGAACTTAACTGCTAAAGAGAAAATTCGCTATACAGTTAATGCCCTTGCAAGAATGAGGTTTTGTGATGAAAATGGTGCGATGGATTTTGATTTAAAAATGCACCCAGATGATACCCCAAAAAAATCTAAGCTAAAGCCTTGGTTTACTTGGAAAGATAGAAAAGCCGCTAATTATGAAATTTATTTTGGACATTGGTCTGCCCTTGGTGTAATAGATGCTTATAATATCCATACCACAGACACGGGTTGTCTTTGGGGAAGATCCTTAACCGCTTATAGCGTAGATAAACAAACAAGAATAACCATAAGTTGTAAATAATGTCTGAAGAATCCGTACAGGTTGCAGAACCTGAAATAAATGAAGAAAATCCAGAGGTATTATCAAATACAGAAAAACCTATAAGTATTGATAATGAAGTGGTTGATGACGAAAATTCAGGAGATGATGCAGAATCAAACCTTCCTACTGCTGAACTTATGCTGGATAGATTGTATGCAGTTAATCTAGATGTTTTTGATATTAATATTGCCATGGAAGATCTTAAAGGACAATGGAACTGGTTGTTTATTCTTACTATGCCAATTAGCGCCCTACTACTTGTTATATTTTCTCTACTAGGTTTATTTATTACTGATAATTTTATCGGTAGTTTTGTTGTTTCTGCTTTAATTGTTTTTTCTGTTGCTAAAATTATTGATAGTTATGAACAAAAATTTCGTACTCAAGCAAGAAAAACCATCATGTATGCCGTTGCGGATATTGAAGGTGATTTAGGGTTGATACACCATTTTAGGGAGTTTCTTCCCTCTAAATATAGACACTTATGGCAAAGTGTTCGTAAGAAAAACTTTCAGTATATTGAACAATATAATACAGCTATTTTTTTACTACAACAAAAATTAGAAGCTCACAAATTTACTAAACTTTGGCACTTAAAGTATCCAATGACCGACCCTGAACATGTGAAGTCTTTATTAGAAGAAGAAGCTCTTAAGGAAAAGAAAAAAGAACGACGAGAACACATAAAAGCCAAGGCAATGATAGCTAGTAAAAGATAAAACTATAGGCTTCCACCTAAACAATTAGGGGAGTCAGTATTTCCTGCAAAGACCTGCCATTCTTCATCACTAAAAGTAAACAATGCCAAAGCATGAAATTTAGGCATAACTTCTGTTAGAGATTTATATACCTGCTGATGCCTTTTCACCTTAGTTAAATCTTTAAAGTCATTACTAACAAGCGTCATTTTAAAGTGTGACTCAGGGTTACTACCGCCATGCATGTGGCTTTCATTTTCGAGTATAAGTTTTATTACTGAAAAATCATCACTTATTTTTGTTTCAATTTGATTTTGAATTAACATTTAATGCCTTACAATAGTTGGGACAGTTATATACAGGAGAATTATAATGGTTAAAAACAATTACAGCACAATAATAACCTCAATATTATTGTTAAGTTTATTTTCATTACCTGCTTGCAGTGTTGAAAATAGCGATAATAAAACTGAAAGTACTTTTAAATTAAAACGGGTAGCTGAACTACAAGACCCAGCATCAGATAGGTTTCCAGGGGACCCTGCAGAACATAAAGCAGTATATATGTGGAACAAATCTGACGCAGCATATCAACATGGAATTTTAAACTCCATAAAAGCTATGATAAAAAAATATGGCGATAATATTGATATTGCAGTAGTTGCGATTGGTCCAGGTTTGCATGTGCTGGCAAAAGAACCAAAAAGAGCAGTTGAACCTATGACCTATGAAAGAATTGGAAGCTTTGCAAACGACTACAATGTTCGCTGGATAGCTTGTGGTAATACTATGAAAACAATCCACTGGCAGGACAAAGACATGCGACCTTTTGCAGAATATGCTGAAGTAGGTGCTGCTGCATTAATGGAATTACAGGAAGAAGGGTATTCGTTACTAGTTTGGTAGTTTATTAACCCCCTTCCCCTTTTTGTTTTGCGGGGGGGGAGGGGGGGGGGAAAAACCTATTAGCTAGACTTTTTAATCAAAATATCTAACTTATCATTTAGTTGTTGAATTTGTTGTTGCATGGTTTCTTGCTGTTTTTCTTCTTCATCTAAGTTCATTTTTTTATGTTCTTCATCTAGTACCTCAACAACTATCCCTATCATCATATTTAAAAACACAAAAGCAGAGAAGAAAATAAATGTCAAAAAGTAAATCCAGCTTAAACCATATACTGTCATAGCTTCATACATAACATCTGTCCAGTCTTCAAAGGTTGCTACTCTGAATAAGGTTAATAAAGAAACACCTAAGTCACCCCATAAAACAGGGTTTATATTGGCAAACATTAGGTTACCTATTACCGCATAGATATAAAAAATAATAAACATTAATAATGCGACATAACCCATGCGTGGCAAGGCTGTTAATAAGGCACTAACTAGCACCCTTAGCTCTGGGATAAAAGAAATTAAACGCATTACACGGAATAGGCGAAGCATCCTTGCGATTAGTGCATATTCTGAACTTTCTAAAGGAATTAAACTTATTGCTACGATAATAAAATCGAAAATATTCCAACCCTTCTTAAAGAAGTTGAAAAATTTATCTTCTGCAGCCATTCTAATAGTTATTTCAACAAGGAAAAAGATTGTTACTGCATAGTCTAAAAACCATAAAAACTTAACCATAAACTCTGATAAGTTATAGGTTTTTACCCCAATCATTACTGAAGAAAAAAGAATAACCGAAATTACAAAAAATTCAAAAGCCTTATTGTCTCTAATTTTTTGTAGTTTTAATTGCCATGTCATTTTGTCATTTTCCTAAATGTTTTATTGGTTGGGTATTTTACTCAAAAACTTAAACACTAACAATAAAAAAGCCCGCAAGAGCAGGCTTTAAAAATATACTATCTAGTATTTCTAATTAATCAATGAACGATATTTAGAAATCATTTTAGCTGGTAGAGGAATGTAACCATCTTTAACCACTACTTTTTGACCTTGTTGTGAAAGAACTAGGTTTAAAAATTCTCTTACTACTGGATCTAAAGCTTTATTAGGCTTTTTGTTTATATATACATATAAAACTCTTGCTAACGGATAGGTACCATTTAAAGCATTAGCAGGAGTTGCTTCCACAAAAGGTTTACCTGCTTTTTTACTTAACTTTAACGCGGTAACACCAGCCGTTTTATAACCTATACCAGAATAACCTATACCATTTAATGATGATGATACCGATTGTACAACCGAAGCTGAACCAGGCTGTTCATTTACATTTGGACTATAGTCTCCTTTACAAAGGGCTTTCTTTTTAAAATATCCGTAGGTACCTGATACAGAATTACGGCCATACCTTTGGATATATTTATTTGCTAAAGAACCTTTCACACCCACATCTTTCCAAATTTTAATGGCATTGTCTTCACCGCACTTACGGTTAGCAGAAAAAATTGCATCTACCTGAGGAATAGTTAGTTGTTTTACTGGGTTATCTTTATTTACATAAACAGTAAGAACATCAATTGCTACACCGATTGCTAAAGGCTTATAGCCATGTCTTTTTTCAAACACTGAAGTTTCTTTAGATTTCATTTTACGGCTCATAGGTCCGATATTAGAAGTAGATTCTGTTAATGCTGGTGGTGCAGTTGATGAACCTGCTGCCTGAATTTGTATGTTTACATTTGGGTAGTCTCTTTTAAACTCTTCTGCCCAAAGTGTCATTAGGTTAGCAAGCGTATCTGAACCAACAGATGAAACCTTACCAGAAACTCCTGATACTTTCTTATATTCTGGAATTGCAGAGTCGACTTCAGAAGCTACTGAAGATAAAGAAGCCATCACTGATGAGATAGCTAAAGCTAGTACTAATGTTTTTTTCATTTGTTATTCCTTTTAAAATCTAAAAAATTATTGGACATTTTAAGAATGTCAAAAGCTATGTTATAGAAAAGACACTGCTTAAATGTTACAGTTAATTTACAGTTAATTTACAGTTTTTTTCACTAAGGAGGTTCTGAATAACTAACATAATTTATGGCCAAGCAGAATTTTATGTTAGTTGTTCAGTGCCTCCTTAAGGAAATTCACAAACAAATCTAGACCCCCTTCCTTGCTGGCTTTCTACTATTAGTTTTGCTTTATGCCTTTCTAGTGCATATTTTACAATAGGCAAACCTAAACCTGTGCCACCACTTTTTCGTGACCTAGCTGCATCTACACGATAAAACCTTTCGGTAACTCTCGTTATATGTTCAGGGCCAATACCTATTCCTCTATCTTCTACTTCAAAAACAATGTGTTTCTTGGTTTTATACCATTTTATTTCGATTAAACCACCCTTAGGAGAGTAATGAATTGCATTAGAAATAAGGTTAGAGAATATACTAGTTAATGATGTTGTATAGCCTTTTATAGTTAGCTTTTTATCTACTGTAAATTTAAATTTGTGTAGTTCGCTTGCCATTTGAATGCTAGATTCTTGCTGAATTTCAAGAAGTTTTGGTACATCTACTTCCGTAATCTCTTCAGTAATGTTTTCTGTTTCAAGAGATGAAAGGGTTAATAAATCTGAGATAATTGACTGCATGCGTTTTGATTGATTGTTCATCTGCTCTAATGGTTTTAGCCACTTTTTACCTAGCTCATCCGCACCATCAAGCATTACTTCGACATAACCATTTATAACGGTTAAAGGGGTTCTTAATTCATGTGAAGCATTGGCAATAAAGTCTTTACGAACCTGTGCCAGGTTATATAAATCGTGAATATCTTTAATAATAATTAACTTACGGTTTTTATAATAACGCCCAGCTGAAATGCTTACGGTTCTTGGAACACCTTGTAAAATAGGTAAAATAAGTGGTTCGGAATAGCTACCTTCTTTAAGGTAGTTAATAAACTTAGGGTTTCTAACTAATACTTCTAATTTTCTACCAATATCATGGAGTTTTAGTTTTAATCGCTTGCGTGCAGAACGGTTGTACCATTCTATTTTGCCATCTTTATCTAATGATACCACCCCCTCTTCTAAACGCATAAAGGCTGTTTTATATTGTTCTGCTTGCTTATTTTGGCTACTGACTTTTTTCTCTAAATCACGGTTTTTTTTGCTAACAATAAGTGAAATATCCGCCCACAACCCAGATTGAGGGGGCTGTCGTTCGATAGATTCGGTGTTTTCCTGCCATTGCTCAAACCGGTACATGTTGTACAGGTTACGCAATATATAATATGCAAGGTAAAGTAAAAGGGCGAACCCTAAAAAGTCAAATACCCAGCCAAAAACTACAATAATGCCTAGGCTAGTAGCTACCCAGGATATTTCTTTGGCGATTCCAGAAGTTATATTCATTTATTTTATTTTCACTTCACGATTTGCTCGTGCAAAAAATTATATTAATCAAAAAAGCGGTAGCCAGATCCTCTTACAGTTTGAATGGTATCCGCAGCATCTACTTCTTCAAGTATCTTTCTAAGCCTTCTTATATGTACATCTACGGTTCGCTCTTCAACCACTACTCTATTTCCCCAAACCTGTTCTAATAAATGCTCTCTTGCATAAACTTTATTGGGATTACTCATAAAAAACTTTATTATTTTAAATTCAATTGGCCCTAACTTAACTTCTTGCCCATTTACACTAAAACGATGGCTAGATAAGTCTAAGGTTAATTTAGTAGAGGTTAACTTTGTTGCTTTATTTTCTTGTGGGTTTAGCCTTCTTAAAAGGGCATGACACCTAGCTACCAAAGCTTTAGGCGAAAATGGCTTTACTACATAATCATCCGCACCAGCATCAAAACCATCTACTTGATCTTCTTCTGCACCTTTTGCGGTAAGTAGCATAATTGGAGTGTTTTTGTAGTCTGAGCAGCTTCTAACCTTTTCAATAAAATCAACTCCGCTCATTACAGGTAGCATCCAATCTACAATCACCAAATCGGGTTTTTCTTTTGTTAAAACTTGCCAGCCTTCTTCTGCATTTGCCGATTCCAGCACAGTTAAGTTCGCGGTTGATAGGCTAAAATTTAACATATCTCGAATTGGCTGTTCATCTTCTATTATAAGAATAGTATACATAAGTTGACTTTACTTTAACCCTGTTCTTGCTCTATTTTTTCCATTTTTTGCATTAGTTTAACCATAGAGTCATTATCCATAACTCGAATATCTTTACCATTAATTAAGTAAACAACATTTTCAATAATGTTGATTACATGGTCTGATACTCTTTCTACCGCTCTTAGTGACAATAGCATTTGTGCAATACAATCTGCACGGTTAGGCGTTGATTTAAAACCTTGAATAATATCTTTATAGGCTTCTGCGTAAAGTTGATTAATGGTTTCTTCTTCATCTATTACTGATAGTATGTCGTTTACAGTTAAACGAGCAAAGCAATCTAGTGATGAGTGTAATATTTTCAACGAACGATTAGATATATCGAGTAGGTTTGAATACCCTGGGAAATCATTGGCAGGAGTTTCGCCTTTTTTGATAAATATTTTAACCATTTTTGCAATCTTCATTATTTCATCACCCATTCTTTCTAGGTCAATTGCAATGCGAATAGCGGCAATAGTAAGCCTTAAGTCTGATGCTGTTGGTTGCTGACGAACAAGAATGTTAGTACATAGCTTTTCTATTTCAAGTTCAGCCAAATTAACTCTTTTATCTAATAAAAGAACTTCATCCGCACGATTTTTATCGGCGTTAGTTAATGCTATTAATGCATTTTCAAGCTGACTTTCAACCAAGCCACCCATTTCTAAAATACTATTAAAGACTTCTTCTAGGTTTTTATTCATACGCCTAGATATATGTGATCCAAACTCTTTCTTTTCCATTTTGTTAACTCCTTTAACTTAACCTATTACCCTAGTTTTTCGGGGGGGGGGGGGGGAAAAAACTAAATTTTTGCCATACCCTTCCTGGTTTGAGTCT
>CAZMHA010000028.1:0-15887 GCA_964565985.1 uncultured Piscirickettsiaceae bacterium
AAGATGAAATTTTCCATTTACCAGATTGTCGAGTAAGACGGATTAGTTGTGAAAATCCTGATATAAAAAATGAACTACAATATTTTCAAAAAACCTTTTTAAAGCTAGTTGAAGATTATAAAGTTGATCGTGTTGTAATTAAAGAGCGCATGAAAAAAGGCAAGTTTTCTGGTGGAGCAAATGGATTTAAACTAGAAGCTGCGTTGCAACTAATGGGTGATGTAAAGGTTACCCTAATGTCTAGTACCAATCAAAAAGCCAGTTTAAAACACTATCCACTACCATTTAAGTTTGAAGAAACAGGCTTGAAAAAATTCCAAGAAACTGCCTTTATGGCAGGCTTTTCGTACCTAGGTGGAAAGTATGAATGGTAAATCTTTTCAAGGTTTTGATAATATCTTACCTTTCTATTTACGCATTTTAGTGATTTGGATTAGTTGGTTTTGTTATAATACTGTAAATTGATTTTATAATTCATAACGGGGTGCTGGTTGTTTTAACTGGCTGAGATAATACCCGAGAACCTGATACCGATAATGCGGGCGTAGGAAGCAAAAATAATAACTGTGTGTCTAATAATATAGGCAAACATAGTCATTTCATTTCATTTTCTTGTTTTTCTCTGTGTTTTATCGGTTGAGGCATAACCTTAGGAAGCACTGAGCAACCGCCAATTATTTTTTACTAGCTAAAATGCACCACAACTTTCGTTAACTTCTGCACAATAGCTAGTTATTACGCAGAAATTAACGAGACTTGAGACACATTTTTTCTTAAAATTCTAATCGCGGTTATTCAGTATATCCTTGAGGCTAATTTTGTTACAATAGCTTGCAATTTATTATACATAACTAATATGTGTAATAAGCCGAGGGGAGGCAAATGCCTGAGATTTCTTATACTAATAGTATGAGTAGACCCTTATCACCTGATCCAGTTAATACTGGCGTAGGGACAGGCAAAGTTCTATTTTATTATTTAAAAACATATATTTAAATATATCGTAATGCTTACCTGTTCTTTTTATTTTTATAAAAAAGGACTTGATATGAAATATTCAATTTTGAAAAAAACTCCCTTAGCAATTGCTATATTAGCAACTCTAAATGCATCTCCCGTGTTAGCAGAAACTCTAGAGACAATCACCGTAAAATCTGACTTTCGTGAGGCAGATATTAGACAAAGTACCACCAGTATATCTGTGGTTAATGATACCGAAATAAATAAACGCTCAGCACGAGGTTTAGATGATTTAATTGGCATTACTCCTAATGTTAATGCCTCAAGCGGAGCATCTAATGCAAACTATTTTCAAATTCGTGGGATAGGTGAAAGAAGCCAGTTTACAACACCGATTAATCCTTCAGTAGGCGTGCTGGTTGATGAATTTGATTACAGTAGAATGGGTGCTGGCGCAACCATGTTTGATGTTAAACAAGTTGAAGTACTAAGGGGACCACAAGGAACTAAATTTGGTTCAAGTGCTTTAGCGGGTGTAATTAATATTAAAACCAATGAAGCAACTAAAAACAGCAAAGTTAAAATAGAAGCAACAGGCGGTAGTCATAATACCAAAGCTCTTGGTGTTGCCGCTGGCGGGACACTAATTGACGATACCTTGTTAGGTCGTATTGCGGTACATAAACATACTTCTGATGGTTATATGGAAAACACACATTTAAACCGCAAAGATACCCAAAATGAAGATGAGTTAACCGCAAGATTAAATTTAAAATTTTTAGTCAATGACGAGTTAAATTTTGACCTAAAGGTATTACACCTTAATATTGACAATGGCTATGATGCATTTAACTTTAAAAATGGATATGAAACCATCTCAGATGACCCTGGGCATGATAGGTTAAAGTCGAACGCGGTTGCCTTAACAGCAAATTATAAAATAACTAATAAAGTTAATATGAAAGCGGTAGTAACTAAAGCAAATACTGATTCAGAGTACGGTTATGATGAAGACTGGACTTTTGAAGCTTATGATGCCCCCAATTTTGCATATGTTGCCTTTGATAATTATAAAAGAAAGAGAGAAAATAGGTCATTAGAGTTACGCTTTATGTCTTCAGAAAATGGTCGTATATTCAATAATACAACTGATTGGGTAGCAGGTGTTTACCATCTTGGACAAGATGAGAGTTTGAATAGAAACTATACTTCTACTTATGGTGGTAGCATTAGCTCTTATGATTACAATACGGTTAACTCCTCAGTTTATGGTCAACTAGATCATCATCTAAATGATAAAACAGTCTTAACAGCAGGTTTAAGAGTTGAAAAATTTGATGCAGATTTCTCAAATTCAGCTAGTTTTTTAGAAAAAACTGATGAAGTATTATTTGGTGGAAAGTTAGGGCTTAGTTATCAGATAAACCCACAACACCTAAGTTTTATTAATGTATCTCGTGGCTATAAAGCAGGAGGAGTAAATGCTGATTCATCATTGCCAGCTGATAAGGTTTCATTTGATACAGAAACTTTATGGAACTTAGAGGCAGGATTAAACTCTTCTATGTTTAATGGTGATTTACAAAGTCGTTTAAATGTTTTTTATGCAGCGAGAAAAGATCAACAAGTTAATAGTTCAACGCAAAATGGTAGTGGGCCTGTAACCTTTACAATTTATCAAGATAATGCGGCAGAAGGTGATAGTTATGGTTTAGAACATCAATTAGATTGGTTAATCTCATCTAAGTTTAAACTACTGACTAGTTTAGGTTTATTAAATTCTTCATTTGTAGACTATACTTATGTTGACCCGAGTAATCTGTCAAATTCAATCAGCAAAGATGGTCGCCAACAGGCTCATGCTCCTAGTTATCAATATAGTATTGGTGGTGAAGTTTATGCGACAGATAATTTGACCTTGAGTGCTAATTTTGAAGGAAAAGATTCTTTTTACTTTTCAAATTCACATGACCAAAAGTCAAAAGACTCCCAATTATTAAATGCCAGTGCGGAGTATGCTTTAGAAAACTGGACAATAATATTATGGGCGCGTAATCTTGCGGATAACAAGTATGATACTCGCGGCTTCTATTTTGGTAATGATCCCAAAGATAGTTGGGCAGAGACTCTGTGGACCCAAAAAGGCGAGCCAAGAACCTTTGGTTTAACTGTTTCTTACGACTACTAGGAGTTAACATGCAGGCATCAATAGATATTAGTATGTATCCATTAGCGGACCAATATTGCCAGCCAATTATTGATTTTATTAATAGGTTAGAAAATCATGCAGATGTGCGTATTGCTAGGAATGCAATGAGTACACAAATCTTTGGTGATTATAGTGTGTTAATGTCCGCTTTAACTGTAGAAGTTGAAGAAGTTATAAGGCAAAACCCTAAAACAGTATTTATTATTAAGTTAATGGGTACTGATCGTTCAAAAGCAAATATTAGAGAATGTAGTGACAGCTGATACTCTTTGGCAAGCAGTGTTGCAACTTTCTGGCTGGGAGGCTGTTGCTATGCTTTTAGGTGTGGCCTACATTATATTGGCCATAAAAGTGTCCATTTGGGCTTGGCCTAGCGCATTTTTAAGTACCTTAATTTATACAATTGTTTTTTGGGAAGCTAACTTGCCTTTACAATCTACATTGCATCTTTATTATTTGCTGATGGCAGTTTATGGTTTTTGGTTATGGAATCAACCCCATAACTCGGCCAATGAAACTATTATTATTAGTAAGAACCTAATTTTTCATACAGCATTTATCACGATAGGTGTTTTTATATCCTCTATATTAGGTTGGTTTAATACTGAAAATGAGTTTTCAAAGCTACCCTATTTAGATTCTTTTGTGATGGTTTTTTCGGTAATGAATACTTTTTTAATGGCAAGAAAAGTAATTGAAAATTGGCTATATTGGATAGTTATTAATAGTGGAGCAATTATTCTATATTGGCAGGCAGAACTTTATATAACTATTGTTTTATTTATAATTTATTTAGCACTCGCTATAGTCGGTTATAAAGAATGGCAAAAAAAGTATTTAGATAGCTTGATACTACACAAATAAAAAGTTTACTAAATCAATTTAAGTTTACGGAAGTTGTCGTGCATTTTAGCCAGTAAAAAATAATTGGCGGTTATTCAGTGTCTCCATATCTGAATTAGCTATTTTTTGGTACGCTTGTTGCTTGTATTTTCTTTACTTATTATTGTTTATTTAAAAGGGTTTATTTATGAAGCACAATCAACATTCTAGCTTCCAGGGTATTGGAGACCAATTTTTGGTAACCAAGACGGACTTAAAAAGTAATATTGTTTATGCAAATACAGGTTTTATTGATATTTGTGGTTTAGCAGAGGAAGATCTTATAGGCCGTCCACATAATGTTATTCGTCATCCAGATATGCCCAAAACAATTTTTAAATTATTATGGAACTCAATCACTTCAAGTGGAGAGTTTTGGGGATATGTAAAAAACAAAACAGAATCAGGAGGTCACTACTGGGTACTAGCACATGTTACTGTCGACTATGATGCAGATGGTAAAAAAGTTGGTTACCACTCAAATAGACGGCTAGCTGGTGATAAAGCCATTAGAGAAATGGAGAGCTTATATTCAAAACTTCGTAACCAAGAAGCCAATGGTGGAATACCTGCCGCAGAAGCCTATTTACAAAATATATTAAATGAAGAAGGAGTAACATTCAATGAATATATCTTCGCAATCTAAAGGTGTCTCTAGAAGTTCTTTAGATAAAATAAATTTAGCAAATATAATCTCAATTATTTTATTTACCACATTTATTTTATATGAACTTACATCAAAACCTTTAAGTATTCTGTCGTTAATTGATGTGTTTCAGTTTTTAATTGCATGGATTATTTTTGTTAATGTAAGAAACATAAAAACTTCTTTATCCGATATATCTAGTTTAATAAAAAAAGCCTCTTATGGAAATTTGCGTAACCGAGTAGTGTTGTTAAAAGATAGTGGCGAATTAAAAGGCCTAGCTGATAATACCAATTTATTTTTAGATCAAATTGAAGCAATGTTAGTAGAAACAAAAAGCCCTATTGTTGCCGCTGTAAATGGCGACTTCTCCCAAAAAATAATTTTGGAAGGCTTTAAGGGTGATTTTCTTAAGTATGTTACAGCAATGCAACAACCTTTAAAAGCAATGGAAAGTAATTATGATTTTACTGAACGGATGCGATTAAATAATGATTTAGGTAAAACTGGCGGCGGAATTGGCGAAGGTTTGCAAATTGTTAAAAATGACCTAAATGATGTTGGAAAAAATTCAACTTTTATTCGTGAGGCAAGTGAAAAAACGGCAGAAGTAGCTGGACAAAGTGTCTATGATTTAGAAAAAATAGTTAGTAAGGTAGAAAATTTGAAAGGAGATATAGAAAACTCAAATATTACTACCAATGCATTAAATGAAAAGGCAGAGAATATAAACTCAGTTATTAACTTGATTAAAGAGATAGCAGAACAAACCAATTTACTAGCTTTAAATGCTGCTATAGAAGCAGCAAGAGCTGGAGAACATGGTAGAGGGTTTGCTGTAGTAGCGGATGAAGTAAGAAATTTAGCTTCTAAAACACAAGAAGCAGCAAATGAAGTAACCGGTTCTATTAGTGAATTACAGATAAAAACCAAAGAAACTTCTGAAAAATCTAAAGTAATGTTTACTACTGCAGAAGATGTTAATGATTTTATTAGACAATTTAGTGAAGTATTAAAAGAAGTTAAATCTAATGCAAAACAGACTAATGATTATGCACGCATAATAGATGGTTCTGTTTTTATTGGACTAACTAAAATGAACCATATAATCTTCAAAAACACTGGCTATTCTAATGTTCTACATGGTGTTACAGATAGGGATTTAAGTGATCACAATAACTGTGAATTTGGTAAGATGTTCTATGGTAATGAAGATGAATTAGGTTTGTTTAATATGCAATCTTTCTCATCCTTGGAGCAACCACATAAACAAGTGCATGACTCAATGATAAGTGTTATGAACCTAATGAAAAGTGTAGAGCCAGAAGAATTGTCTCATCAGTTAGTTAATAAAAAAGAAGAAGTTCTTGCAAGTTTAAGACTAGCTGAAGTATCTTCTGATGAACTATTTACAATTTTAAATAATATTAGAAATGAGTTTGCTGACTTTGTTAAAAAAGGTGAGGCTGCTTAAACCACTTTTTGATGCTAGTTTCACCTAGTATATTCATGGTAAATAATAGAGTACGATAAACTTCTCTTACCTCTTCTATTTTAGAGGGGGGGGGGGTAAATTTTGCATATTCAGCTATAAACCATTCTGCTTGTTGTGCACTTAGTAAATACTCTAATATAACCCAGTCCAACTCTATTGGCCCCATAACCAACGCATCTAAGTCGATAAGTGCAGTTATTTGTTTGCCATTGCTAAGAAATTGATCCCATCTTAAATCAGGCATAATTATCCCAAAACTACCTTTATTAAATCTTCCATCTATTTGTTCTAGTATTTTAGAATTTATTTCAGGATGTTTTTTTAGTTGTTTTTTTAGGGTTGTTTTTAATGTTTTTTGCCAGTTAGGGGGGGGGGGTGTTTTTTGGTGACAGCTAGATAAATGCCTTGCTAACTGAGTTATCATTGTTTTATTTAAATCACTAGCATTAAGCTCCTTTCCTTGCAAGTAGGTGGTTTGGCTAGCAAATATTTTTTTTTCAGGTATGGATAATTTTTGGATTAGTTCTGGTGTAGTTATCGGTGATATTTTTTTAATAGACGAGTATATCTCTTCAAACTTTTCAAACTGCGTTAGCAGGCTAGCATTAAACAAGTCTGTCATAACCTCCCAAAAGGCAGATTTATTTATACTCTCTAATCTAATCAGTTTAATAACTAGTTCTGTCGATTGGTTTTTTACTAGATAGATACAATGACTAGCATCATCAAACGCAAGCGGTAGTTCTTCAATACTAAATTTAGGAGCTACTTTAAACCCTTGCCTAAGTGAATCTATCACTACTTTAAAATCATTGGTCGCATAGTTACCAGCTCTTCAGAAGAGCTAGGATGAATGGCAATAGTTGCATCAAAATCTGCTTTAGTTGCATTCATTTGTATAGCAACCGCAAAGCCTTGTAACATCTCATCAGCACCATCACCAATAATATGCAAACCAACAATGAGCTGCTCATCACCTGCGCAAACCAACTTTAAACCTGTTTTGGTTTGGTGCTTAGTAAATGCATAACGTATAGGAGTAAATACTGAAGAATAAACCTTAATGTTATCACCACCATATTTAACTTTAGCATCATGTTCAGCTAAACCCATAGTACCAATAGGAGGGTGAGAAAATATTACGGTTGGTACCTTTGACAAATCCATTTTTAATTCAGGTTTATTATTATATAACCTTTCTGCCAAATAACGACCAGCACGGATAGCTACTGGGGTTAATTGTGCCTGACCAGTTACATCACCAATAGCATAAATATTATCAACTTTAGTTTCATGATATTCATCAACCTCAATAAAACCTTTGCCATTGGTTTCTAAGCCAACGGTATCTAAGTTTAAAGGCTCAGTAAGTGTTTCACGACCCACTGCCCACACAACCTCGTTATATCCTTTGATAACCTGCCCATCATGAGATTCAATAGTGATAGTTCCATCAGTTTCTTTGCTTAGTTTTTTAGCTTCAAAATGATAATGTTTGTTAACGCCACTTTCAATCATTGCCTCAGTTAAAGTTTCACGAAGCATATCATCAAAGCCACGCAAAACTAAATCCTTACGGCTAATTAAACATACCTGCGTACCCAATGCCTGCATAACACCAGCCAACTCAACTGCAATATAACCACTACCGATTACGGCAACTTTTTTAGGCTGTTGCGTTAGTGCAAAAAAACCATCAGAAGTAATACCCAAATCTGCATTTTCTGTAGTATTAGGAATTAATGGCTTGCCACCAGGGGCAATAACAATGGTTTCAGCAGTATAGGTTTTACCATCAACAAGAACCGTGTTTTTATCAACAAAACTTCCCCAACCTTCAAGTAAATCAATGCCCAAATCTTTAATATAACCATCATACCAAGTGGTGATATTATTAATATAGTTCTCGCGTTTTTCAACCAGAGTAGACCAATTAAAGCCCTCTTGTTTAATATCAAAACCAAAATCACCAGCATCACGAACGGCTTCGGCGATATGAGCACCAAACCACATAACTTTTTTAGGAACACAACCTATATTTACACAAGTGCCCCCGAGTTTTTTAGCCTCAACCACCGCACATTTTTTACCAAATTCTACGGCTTTTTCTACCACAGATAAACCACCACTACCAGCACCGATAGCAATAATATCATAATCAAATTTCATGTTTATATTCCTTGAATTAATAGGGTAATTATACAAGAAGAGGAGTTCTTTTATGTAGCTATTGATTTTTACCCCCCCCCCCCTAAAAAACAGCGGAGATTGAGAAGGGTATAAAAAAACCTGCTTATAGCAGGTTTTTCAGGAGTATCATTTTATTTTACTGATAGTAAAAATTATCATCAGGTAATTTATTACCAACTAGGGCAGGAGTATTGTCCATTAGTTTTTTATAAAAATACTCTAATTCTGCCTGTGATTGTTTACCATTTTTAACTTCCATAACCGTCCATTTTAGAGAGTTAGCTACGGCATCAGCAGTTAGTAAATCAATAGTATCTGCCACAATTTTACCTGCTTCTTCAGGGTTTTTTTGGCACCAGATTGCAGATTTTTTGTACTCTTCTTGAAAACGTTTTAGCACATGTGGTTTATCTAGTACGCTCTTCATTGCTGTCATGCCTGCTTGTGGTATTTTGGCTGGTTTTTTAAAGACTCTACCCCATTCTTTTTGAATATCAACACTGCGATATAGGTCAGGGGCAATTATGTTAATTGGAAAAGACTTTGTTTTGTGTAATGCCATAGAAATAGCTGGTTCAGCTAATAAAGCATGGTCAACACGGCGCATGATTAGTAATTGCATAGCATCTAATGGATTAGGAGTATAACGCAATTTAAAGTCTTTTTTAGGGTCAAGACCCTCGGCTTTTACTATTTGTTCAAATATTATATCGGGCATATCCGCACGAAAAGGCATGGCAATTTCTTTACCTTTAAAATCAGCAAGAGTTTTTAAATTATCATCACGAGATACCATCCACAATATTCCCCAAATAGAAATATTCATCAACTTTAGCTCTACCCCACGGTTATAAAGATTTGCCGCAATATTAGAAGGCATAGCAATAAAGTCGGCATCAAAAGACCCCTTGCCTAAAGCCATTAATTTAAGCTGGTCAGGTCCTGTCCATGCTTTAAATTCTACCTTATTCGCAATATCATTTAATGCACCAGAATGCACCATGTGAATTAGCGGATTAGAAACTCCTGCAAAAGGGCCAGATAAAACTAATTTATCTAGCTTCTCTGCGGATAGAGCAGGGGTTAGGGTTATGCTAAAAAATAAAATAGCAGTAAGTTTAATAATGTATTTCATATATTTTTCCTATAAAAAAACCATGCCATAAGAAAATAGCATGGTATTAAGTACTAAAGGCTTGAGGCAGTATTAAAAGTTAACTTTTAATCCAGCAAAGTAATAGGTGCCAACATTAGAACCTAATTCTTTATCAACCTTAGTATCGGCAATATTGTTAATACCAGCATTTAGATTAAACATTTTCTCTTTACCAAATCTATAATTTGCGGTCAAGTTAGATAGAGTATAAGCATCGGTAGTTTTGTCAGTAGAACCAGCTGGTGTTTTAACCGAATAGTTTTGCTCACCAGTATGAGTTACATTTAAACCTAAGTTAATATTACTAGTGATATCATAGTCAACACCAACAGATACAACTCTTGCCGGGTTAAATTCTAAATCCTTACCTGTCTTTTTATCTTCTGTTTTAAGCTCTGTCCAAAATAACTTGGTATTTATATTGTTAGAAACAGCATAGCTTAAGGTTAATTCAGCACCCTGAGTTTGTGCATCGTCAACATTTACAAAAGTATGGTATGCCCCTGGACCAGACCCGACAGATATTTTTTCAATTTTATCTTTTATATCATTTTGGAAAGCTACTAAACTATAAGATAACTGTTTGTTTTTACCACTTAAACCAATTTCATAACTTAATGTTTTTTCAGCTTTAAGGTCATAAAGTTCTGTTTTACCTGAACCAACAGCTTGTGCTCCTATTTGCATTCCAACAGGGGTAGCCTTATAAATAAATAATTCTCTAATATCTGGAACTCGATAACCCTGAGCGATACTTAATCGTAAGTTAGTCATTTTTGAAAAGTTTTTAACCATACCTACACGGAAAGTAGATTCAGCATCAGACTTGCTTTTTTGCCTAAGACCCGTAGAATCAGTATAGGCATCTTGATTATAAATATCATAACGACCGCCAACAGTAAATCTTAGGTCATCAGTTATCGTTAAATCATCTTGCAAGTAAAGAGCTTGATAAGACACTTTACGGGTATCCATAATGTTCTGTGGATTTTGCTTTCTAAAAACTGTAGCTTCACGCTTTTCATCTCGGTGTTCAACACCAGCTGTTAGTAAGTGATTATCGTTTAGTTGCCAGTTAGAGCTTAGTTCATAAGAGGCAATGTCCACATTGGCACTCATACCACTGGCTGATGAAGCCTTTTCTGATGCGTAGTTAAAGTCAGCAAATTCAGCCATGGTGGTGGTATTGCGTTTTTCGTAGTAAGAACGATAAACACGGAATTTGATATCCAAATCATCATTAATATCATAGTTAATGTCTGTTGCTAAGTCTAAACGGTTATTTTTGTCTTCAGAATTAACAGGAACATCAAAAGCAGGTAGTTTATTTGTACCTGCCATGAAATTTGTGGGATGAAATTTTCCACGATAGGTTCCATTTCTAATTTCATCAAACCAGTTAAATTCTGCACCAATAGATAGTTTGTCGTTTATCTCATATTCTCCACGACCACCGACAGTATTAACTTTTGATTTTTCACGGTAGGTTACACCTACTGCATAATTAGAAGCTATTCCTTGTCCATTAAGACTAGATTGTGCATGGTTAACTGGCACGATAGGAGGTGTAGCTGGTGGAGCTGTTCCTGACTTTTTAGCCTTTACAGTCGCCTTTTCTGTTTCTGCATAGGGAGTAGAATCTGTAGATGAAACATAAAAACTACCACGGAATTTACCTGAACTACCACGAGCACTAGCATTTAACTGTGTATTGGCTCCATCACCATTAGCATTTGCTCCATAGGATGTTCCAACACTGGCATCAAAGCCATCTTTTGGTTGTTTGGTGATGATGTTGATAACGCCACCTACTGCATCAGCACCATATAAAGCAGACATTGGACCTTTTACGATTTCAATTCTTTCAATCATTGATGCAGGAATACGATCCATGTCATAAGGATTTTTAACTTCACCAGATAAACGGCGACCGTCAACAAGCCATAAGCTTCCTGTTGCACCAACACCACGAATATTTACTGAACTTTTTGAAGCTGAACTACCTGATGGGAAGGTTCCGTATTGTAGAATTAAGCCGGGAGTGTTTTGAAAGATATCTTTTAGTGTACTTGCTCCCATTTTAGCAATATCTTCTTCAGTAACTACTTGTACTGTTGCGGATACGCGGTCAATAGATTGTTCTGTTTTTGTCGCCGTTACCACCATTTGTCCTAGTTCTGTCGCAGGAGCTTCTTGAGCCATTGCTCCAGTTGAAAAGATTATGCTGGTAATTAAAGCGGATATTTGAGTTGGTTTCATGGTTGTATTTTTCCGGCAAGTGTACTTTAAAGTAGTATTAGGAGTTAATTATATACTGATAATAACGCATATAAAAATAATTTTTATTAATGTTTGTATATAAGCTTGTTTAATAGGTGTTGTTTAGATATTCGTTTTCCTCTATTTATGCTAAATTGTGCTAAAATTTTAATTTTATCTATGACGTTAATTAGCTATTTATGAATGCTGTCCTCAATATTGTCCAATCTTTTCCCCGCTATTTATGGACAGGTTGGGGTGCTATTGCTAGTTTGTTTTTGTTTTTAGCCGTTTGGGATTTAGGCAATCAGCTAAATGGTAGCCTTATCTTGCCTTCACCACAGGAAACCTTTATTGCTCTTTGGTCCATGTTGCATACAGTTGATATTTGGCAAGATGTTGCGATTACGGTAGAAAGGTCTTTGTGGGGTTTTGTTATTTCTGTATTGTTAGGTGGTCTGTTAGGAATATTAGCAGGATCTTTCGCTACTGCATCTATGATGAGCCGACCTATTATTACCGTAATGATGGGGGTGCCACCAATTGCTTGGATTATTTTGGCATTACTTTGGTTTGGGGTTTCTGATGGCAGTATTATTTTCACCTTAGTTGTGGCATCTTTTCCAATAGTTTTTGTGGGAGCTTTGCAGGGAACTCGTACTCTTGAAGGTGATTTAAATGATATGAGCAATAGTTTTAAAACGCCTTTTTTTATGCGACTAACAGATGTTTATTTTCCGCATGTATTTTCTTATCTCTTCCCTGCTTCTATTTCTGCTTTGGGTATGAGTTGGAAAGTAGTCATTATGTCTGAGTTATTGGCCTCTACTCCTACTGGAATAGGAGCTTCCTTAGCTGTTGCTAGAAGCCATTTTGATTCAGCTGTGGCAATGGCTTTAGTATTGATTATGGTAATTTTCTTATTATTAATTGAGTATGTACTGCTAGAACCAATTAAAAGAGAGGTTGAGCAGTGGCGCAATTAACCGCAAAAAGCCTTTACCATAAGTTTGGAGCAACCGAAATTTTAGAAGATATTAATTTTAGTCTAGAACAGGGGAAGGTTATTTCTGTAGTAGGGCCCAGTGGCAGTGGTAAAACAACCTTGTTACATTTATGTGGAGATTTATTAGAAATTTCAGATGGGGAGGTATTTAATAGTTTTAATTCACAAGCGTTTGCTTTTCAAGATGCTCGTCTTTTGCCTTGGCAAACTGCCTTAGATAATATTGCGTTTGGGCTGAAAGGGCAGGGAGTTGCTAAAAAAATTAGGCACGATTTAGCAAGAAAAATGGCTGGTAAATTAGGTTTAAATGCAGATGATTTAATTAAATTCCCTAAGGATTTAAGTGGTGGTATGCGCCAAAGAGTAGCCTTTGCACGAGCTTTGGTTATAGGGCCTGAACTAATGTTTTTAGATGAGCCTTTTTCAGCATTAGATATAGGTTTAAAACAAGAATTACAGCATTTGTTAATGGATTTGGTAGTTACTAAAAAACTTTCAATATGTTTTATTACTCATGACTTAGCGGAGGCTATTAAGTTAAGCGACGAAATTCTTGTGCTAGATGCTGACCCAGGCAGAATTGTAAAACAAATAGTTTTAGATAAACCTAGACAAGAGCGAGATGATGGCTATATTTTCAGTACCACTAAGCAACTTTTACAAGACCCTCAGATAATTTCAACCTTTGAACTAAACTTTAAGAAGAAATAAAATGGAACCAGCTACCTCAAAATTAGTCGCAGAAAAAAAACTAGCTGGTAAGTCGGTAGAATGGGCTTATCCAACAGGAAAATATCCACAGTTACTTGCCCATGGATTTAGACCTTTTTTCTTAATAATGCCTGTATATTTAATTATATCCATCTTACTATGGGGGTTATTTTGGTCAGGATTATTGCCACTTAATTTTTTACAAAACCCTTTAGAGTGGCATATGTATGAAATGTTGTTTGGGGTAACTAGTGCGATGATGATCGGCTTTATTCTTACTGCTGTTCCTGAATTATATGAGGGTGAAATGCCAATAGTCGGCAATACTATACTGGGGTTAGTTGCTCTGTGGATTGTTGGTAGGATTAGTTTTTGGTTTATGGATTGGCTTGGAGTTTATTGGGTTACTATTACTAATGTACCATTGATTTTGTGGGTAGTTATTCTGGTTGCTAAGCCAATTATACAAGACCCGCTACGGCGTCAATTAAGTTTGGCAGTTATGTTTTTAATTATTGCAGGAATGCAAGTTTGGTTCTTTAGTATTAAGCTTGGCTGGGTTAATTCAGACCCAATGGCAGTTCTAAAAGCATCGGTTGGAGTCTTTATGGTTTTAGTCTTATTAGCCTCAAGACGGGTTAATATGGAAGCGATTAATCATTGGTTAGATCAGTATAAAGTTGATGATACTTATCTGGCAAGAGCTCCCAGGTACAATGTCGCAATTTTTAGTGTTTCACTTTATACTTTTATAGAGTTTTTATATCCTAATAATAGTGTTTTAGGCTGGTTATCCCTAGCAGCAATGGCCGCGATCTTAAATACCTTGAATGACTTTTTCTTAGATGAAGAGCCAGTTTTTATCCGCCCATTTATTTGGCCATTATTTTCGGTGCTAGTCATGATGGCTGTTGGTTATGGCTTGATCGGCTGGGATTATCTAATGCCAGAGGTTTATGCTATCAACCATTTCCGTCATCTACTAACATTAGGTTCTTTAGGTATGGCGTACTTTATGGTCTTGATCATCGTTTCTCATATACATACAGGTAGAGACCTAATTCCCAGTAACTGGATAGGTTTTGGAGCCTTATTAATTTTAGTAGCAACTATTTTAAGAGGAATAGGCATTCCGTTTGTAGATAATATCGCAGGCTGGGCATATATGGTTTCCTCTATTCTATGGGTGTTGCCATTTATCGGTTTTTTAATTATCTATGGTAAATGGTTAAAAGAACCAAGAGTTGATGGACTGCCAGGCTAGTAAATTTTTTAACAAAACTAAATCTAAATAGTTTAAACTCTTATCTACAAAACAAAATTAAAAAGGAATTAGGTATGTCAGCAAAATCAGATGTAATTGAGCAAAGAAGAAAGGAGCGTAAAGAAGGTTCCATGACGCATGCAATGCCCCCTAAAAAATCTGATGAAGAGTTATTAAAAGAATTTCATGATTTTAATAAGTCGCATAGTAGCGTGGTACTAGGTACAGTTAATGCAAGTGGTGATGCAGATGCTACCTATGCTCCTTGCTTACAAAAAAATGATTATTTTCATGTTTATATTTCTGAGCTAGCAGTACATACTAATAATTTACTAAACCATTTAAATGCTAGCTTATTGTTTATAGAGCCTGAAGACAAAGCGACTAATTTATTTAAACGAAAAAGAAGCTCTATCCGTGTAAATGCAGAAGTAATCGTTAGAGATTCCGAAGAGTTTAATGCTCTTATGGACGATTATGCTGAAGAATTTGGTGGTATTATGCGCAGCTTAAGAGATTCACAAGATTTTCATCTATTTAAGTTAAAACCTCAGCACGCAACCTATGTACGAGGATTTGGACAAGCATTTAATGTTGGTGGCACAAAGTTAGACGAAATAAAACATATGCGTGATAGGGGACACGGCAAGTCAAAACTGTCAGGTCATGGACACTCTGCAAAAAAGTAGCTTGATGTTTAAAATTTAATTTAGAAAGTTTTAAAGCCACAATTAATTGTGGCTTTTTTATTTAAAGTGCTTTTAATTTGGTGAGTTTTAAGTATAATTACCGCTCAAAATTAGCCCCCTTAGCTCAGTTGGTTAGAGCACCCGACTCATAATCGGTAGGTCCTCTGTTCAAGTCAGAGAGGAGGCACCATATTTTAAAGCCCGCTTTTGCGGGTTTTTTTTATGGCTAAACGAGACCTTTGCACAAGATTGTTAACTGATTAAAATCGCTATAATTACCCTTCTAAATACCAAAAACTCCCAATAACTAGTTGTTCAGTGTCTCCTTAAGGAATTGCTTAACAACTAAGATTATTTTATACTGGAAAAAATGCCGATATTTTCACTGCAATTCGTTGCAATAGCTAGCTATTACGCCTC
>CAZMHA010000029.1:0-13315 GCA_964565985.1 uncultured Piscirickettsiaceae bacterium
GGACATCTTTTAGAGTCCGACTTAACAACATCTGTTGCAAAAATAAACATCAATAAAGCCGGTATAAATCAGTCATTTACTACTAAAAATATTTTAGACCGACCAAATTCTATACAACTTAAGTTGGTAGATGGTCCTTTTTCTATACTTGAAGGTCGGTGGGATTTTACTGAACTAGATAATAATGCCTGTAAAATTACTTTAAATTTACAATTTGAAGTCAGTAATAAAATATTTAACTTTGCTCTTTCTGCATTATTTGAACAAATAGCCTCAACATTAGTCGATTCTTTTTGCACAAGGGCGAAGGAAGTTTTATGAAAATTGAAATAGTTTACGCCTTAAAAAACAAACAATTTTTTTATACTGAAAACATTGATGATGGAACAAATGTTGGACAAGCTTTAGCTAGATCAAAACTCTTAAAAGACTTTCCTAATTTAGACATTAGCAAAGTTGGTATATTTTCAAGGCCTGTAAACGAAAACTATATTTTACAAGAAAATGACAGAATTGAAATTTATCGACCTTTAATAATAGACCCTAAAGAACAAAGAAAACAAAGGGCGAATAAAAACAAATAACCCTTCCCCTCTATTTATTATAATTTTTGTATTTTTTAGGGGGGGGGAATAAAAATCAGCTACTAGTCTTCACAAGTGCCGTAAATAACCAAAGAGTGGCTAGCTAATGTATAGCCTTTTTCTTTAGAAATTTCTTTAATTCTTTCTTCAATAACTCCATCAGTAAATTCTTTTACTCTGCCAGTCTTAATACAAACCAAGTGATCATGATTATCTCCAGTATCTAGTTCAAATACAGAAATATTATTTTCAAAATTAAGCCTTCTTACTATTCCGGCTTGTTCAAACTGTGTTAAAACCCGGTAGACAGTGGCTAACCCTACTTCTTCACCCTGTTCTATAAGAATTTTATAAACATCTTCTGCGGTTAAATGATGTTTTTCTGATCTTTTTTCTAAAATCTCTAATACTTTTAGTCGTGGAAGAGTTACCTTCAATCCTACTTTTTTTAGTTCTGCGCTACTCATAAAAACCATTTCCCCAATAATTCATGCATTTATTAAATTCTGTTTGAGTATAATAAACTAATTCTAAAGTTAAGTTAATAAAAGTTACAAAATAATGAATTTATTTAAAAGATTATCATTACTACTTGCGGTAATGGCACTAGTTTCAACGGGTGGTGGTTGTTCTTTCTTTACTCCATATAAAACTCCAAAAACACAAGGAACTATAATCGATGTAGAAGCTGTATCGATCTTACAAAAAGGCCTTACAATGGCACAGGTAACACAGTTGCTTGGACCACCATTTGGTAAGGATTCTTTTAACCCAAGTCATTGGGAGTATGTTTTTTATACCACAGACAAGTCATTCCACCCTGGAGCCATTAAACATCTATCTCTAGATTTTGATAAAGAAAGATATCTGAAGGATTGGGAAATAATTGGGGCTAAGAAAAATTTAGGGGAGTGAGCTTTTATTTTAAGTATGGACTGAATAACCAAGATTTTCACAATCTTGCTGTGGAATCCAACCTAAACGACTTCTTACTTTCAAAGATTGGTAATTTCTAACTATTGGTAAAATTGTTAATATTCCAAATAAAATTTGATACCAATTCCAACCTATTGCAGAAGGCTGGGATGCCCACCAAAGGTTATTTACACCAAAATGTTTGGTTTTAAATATTAAATGGGTAGCAAGACGCCAATATTTTTTTGCATACCGTATTTGTACAATCCTCTCTGAACTAATCATTGTATCGTTTAACTTCTCTATCTAGTTGTTGGTCAGCTTTTTCTGCAGCTCTCTTTTGATATTCCTTATCCGCAACAGCCTCATAAGAACTACAACTTACCAAAAACAATAGGCTACTAATTACTAATAAAATCTTCACGATCTACTCCTTATTTTTTAGACATTTTATTATACTTAGAAATAAAACCTTCTAACATCTTCTGATTTACCATTCCAACTCTTGTTGCAACAACCTCTCCAGTAGGAGATACCATATAAGTAGTTGGTAAGCCTTTTAGTGCACCAAAAGAAGTGGATTTACCATTGGGTGCTTGAGATTCTTTTACTACGGGAAAATTTATCATCTGTTCAGTTAAAAAACTTTCTACCTTCTTTTTATCAATATCTTCATAATTAACTCCTAAAACTATTGCGTCTTTATTTTTATGCTCTTCGTGAAACAGACTTAACTCTGGCATTTCTACCCTACAAGGCGGGCACCAAGTAGCCCAGTAGTTTACGATCACCCATTTTCCTTTGTAATCAGATAGCTTTACAATTTTGTTATCTAGTGTTTTAAATTCTATATTACTGTTTGCAGAAGACGGCAATGAAATTAGTAACAAGCTAAACGCGAATATTGATGTGATTATTTTTTTTTGCATATTTTTCCCTTTAGTTATATACGACCTTAATCATATATATTTGTTTCCGATAATATTTGTTTTACAAATGGTAAGGTAATTTTTCTTTTTTGTATAATTGAGGCATTCTCAATTATTTGTAACGCTGCTATTAGCTCTGATAAATCATTAGAAAACTGCTTAATTAAATAGTTACCTATCTCTAATCTAAAGTCAAATCCAAAGTGTTCTGAGCGTTTTTTCAATGCTTCAATTAGTTCACTGCTAGCCTTTAAACGGCTAAAATTTATGGTACTTACTGAAACCATTGCCCTAGAAAGTTCTTTAGTAATTAACTGCCAGTCATTAATCTTCATTCTACTAGAAAGCATTAGTTTTTGCCCTTGTGTTTGTGATTTTACTATCAAATTGGCTAAGGATACTTCCCAATCTTTATCCCCTACAATTTCATCAACATCATCTATACAAATAAGATTAACATTTTCTAAGCCATTTAATATTAAAGGAACAAATGGTAAAGATTTATCTGCTAAGGGCAAATATACGGTAGAACTTCCAGTATTTTCCTGATTGTTTTCACTAAAAAACCGGCAAGAAGACTGGAGAATATGTGTTTTTCCAGACATCTTCTCACCGGCAAGCAAAATACAACAACTATTCGTACTTAAGAGCATTGATTCAATGCCGGCAATGGCAACGGCAATAGATTCTTTTTCTGCCACAAAAGTATCAAACCGTGCCTCTTCTCGTAAACCAATTTTTAATGGCAGTTGTGCAAACATTTACTCAACCTTCAACGCCAAGATGCTCTAACTTTCCCTGTGGATGAAGAGCTAGGCATTAATTTTAAGTTTTTAAGTTTTCTTATTTTATTTAAGAAAGATCTATAGGTTCCACGATAAATAATTTCAAAAGATACTCTATTGCCCTTTATATCAATCATTCTAACCTCATGAACACTAGGCTTTAATTCGTTTAAAGCTTGTTCTGTTTTTGCTATTTTTTTAAAATCATCTAGCTTACTAACTGTTAAATTTACAGAGCTTAAGAAAACGGCATCGTCTCTATATCTTTGGGAATAATAGCGTGTTAATCTTGTAAAGGCTGCCTTTAAACTTTTCCTTGAAGACTCTGATACCTTGTTGCTACTTAGAGCTAATCTTCCATATCTATTATAAAGTTTCCAAGAAAAAACTCTCTTTTCCGAACTACTTATTTTCTCTTGAAAAGATAGTAGGTATCTTGCAGGAATAGGCTTAACCAAAGAAACTATTTTCTTTTTAGAAACCTTATATGAAGGAAGAATCCATTGGTAATTTAGAGTCTCCGTAGACGCTACTTTTATTGGCAGCCCAAATTGTTTAGCTATAGGTCTATAGTCTAAAGTAGGCATGTAATCTATATTGTCTTCTTTAATTCTAGTTATTGAACGATCTATTCTCTGAGTTCCATGTATCAAAGTTAGTGGCCTGCGATTAGCTGGCCAAATAATTAAATTATTGTCCTGGAAATATTTATAAAGCAATTTTTTATTAAAAACAAAAACTATTTTTTGCCCTATATTTACTCCTTCACTCATTACTGGCTGATAATAATAGCTACGCAGCCAAGAACGAGGACGCTTTAAAAACTTTTGCGCTTCTTCTTTCTCGTTAATGCTTAAATTTGCAGACAGTTTAATTAAAATTAGGTTTGCTGCTTTTTCTAGAGACTGATTAAATATTTCTTTTTTCGTCAGGTTCTTGTTTGAAGTATCTAAATTAGTTAAACTTACCTCAATATGGAAAATGTTACTTGCCATCGATAAAGAATGGAAGCTTGTAGAAAACAGCAATACTGCAAATAAAATAAATGTTCTTCTTAGTTTTAACAAAACAAAAACCTCACAATAAATTTAATTTGAAACCATAGCATAAAACCTAACTAGTTTGGTGGATTTTGGTTACAATAAGCCACTAAATTTTAACTATACAAATAAAGATTATGAGCAACCAAAAACAATCCATTAATTACAAAGACTCTGGCGTAGATATAGATGCAGGTAATGCACTAGTAGAAGCCATTAAACCTATCGCCAAAGCAACCAGAAGACCAGAAGTGTCTGCATCTCTAGGTGGTTTTGGTGCTTTATTTGAACTACCTATAAATAAATACAAAAATCCTTTACTAGTTTCTGGAACCGATGGAGTTGGCACAAAATTAAGGCTTGCTATTGAAAGTAAAAAACATGATCAAGTTGGTATTGATTTGGTTGCTATGTGTGTTAATGATTTAATAGTGCAAGGAGCAGAACCTCTATTCTTTCTTGATTATTATGCGACAGGAAAACTAGATATTGATGTGGCTACTGATGTTATCAAAGGGATTGGCGAAGGATGTTTACAGTCTGGCTGCTCTTTAATTGGTGGAGAAACTGCTGAAATGCCAGGAATGTACCCTGATGGAGACTATGACCTTGCCGGCTTCTGTGTTGGTATCGTTGAAAAAGAAAATTTAATTGACGGTACAAAAGTAAAAGCGGGCGATGTTTTACTTGGGCTAGCCTCTTCAGGACCTCATTCAAACGGTTACTCATTAATCCGTAAAATAATTGAAGTTTCAAATGCTAACTTACAAGATGACTGTGATGGACAGCCCTTGATTGATGCTTTAATGGCTCCAACAAAAATTTATGTTAAGTCTGTACTAGAGCTGATGAAAACAATAGAAATTCATGCTATATCACACATTACAGGAGGAGGCTTACTTGAAAATATACCACGAGTAATGCCTAATAATACTATTGCGAAAGTAGACACTAGTAGCTGGAATAGACCTGTAGTATTTGACTGGATTCAAGAACAAGGAAATGTTGATTTTCATGAAATGCACCGTACTTTAAACTGTGGAATTGGTTTAGTGATAGTTGTTTCTAAGGAAAACCAACAGCTAGCTATTAAAACCTTACAGGGCTTAGATGAAGAAGTTTTTGTAATCGGTAAAATAACATCTTCTGCTGATATAGAACCTAGTGTAGAACTAACTTAAACCTAAGAATAATGTCTAAATCCATTCAAAACATACCTATTGCCATATTAATATCTGGAACAGGTAGTAACCTGCAAGCTATTATAGATGCCGAACATAATCTAAATTATAGAGTTGACTTAGTTATTTCAAATAGACCAGATACCTATGGAATTGAAAGAGCCAAAAAACACGGCATAAAAACACTGGTAATTGATCATTGTAACTACTCCAACAGGGAAGAATTTGATGAGGATCTATTGAACAGTATTAAAAAAAATAATATTGAATTTGTAATTTTAGCGGGATTTATGCGAATTCTAACCACAAACTTTACTAACCATTTTTTAGGTAAAATGCTTAATGTCCACCCTTCTTTACTACCAAAATACCCTGGTTTAAATACCCACCAAAAAGCCCTAGATAATAAAGACTTAGTGCATGGGATAAGTATTCATTTTGTTACCGCAGAACTCGATGGTGGTCCAATCATAAAACAAGCAAGTTTTAATATAGAAGATAATAAAACCGCCCTAGATTTACAAAAATCAGTACAATCATTAGAACACATTCATTATCCACAAGTTGTAGATTGTCTTGTGACTAAAAAAATAAGCTTAAAAAACAATCAAACTCTCTTTAACGAGCTGTAGCCCTATGAAATTTTTGCTTTATCTAGTTTTACTTTGTATTTCATCATCTATTTTGGCAAGTCCTTTGCCACAATTTAAGGCCGTTTTTGATGTTGAGATTTATGGATTTAATGTTGGTGAAGCAACTCAGACATTTATTTGCGAAAACAATAAGTCTGCCACAAAAAACTGCACCTTAACAAGTGAAGCTAAACCACCAAGCTGGGCAGAAAGATTTATTAACGAGTCTGCTATTGAAAATATTTCGATAGAGCAGTCAAAAAATAGTTTTAACTGGTTACAGTACCAAAAACATCTCACTCGCCGTTATGAAGATCGAACAGAAAAGAAAACCATTACTTTAAAAAGAGATATACAAAATAAACAAATCACTTTTGTTGAAAAAAATAAAACCTGGGATATTCAGAATAAAATATTTGATGAAATATCAATAACCTATGCCATTCAACATGCAATGCTTAACAAAACATCGTTGGAAGGTTTTTACTTGCAAAGTGACAAGCAACAGCAAAAATTGACCATAGAAGTTGTATCAAAAGAAGAGCTTTTAGATATCCCTTACGAAGACTATGTAAACACTAGTTTAGTTATATTCAAAAATGCTAATATACACGCTAAGGTTTGGTTGTTAAATGGGCAAAAGTACTTTCCTGCTCGTATAGAAATACATAACAAAAAAACAGATAAAACAATTACTTTAGAATTAAGCAAATTAAGAATATTTTAGCCTATGAAACTCAGCGATAAAGATATAGTCCAACACCTAAAAGATGGCAAGATATCAATTCAACCAACGCCAGACGAAAATAAAATCCAAGGCATAAGCGTAGATTTAAGACTAGATAATAAATTTCGCGTTTTTAATGACCATACCGCACCATTTATTGACCTAAGCGGACCAAATTCTGAAATGCAAAAAATAATGGACTTGGTTATGGGTGACGAAATAACCATAGCAAAAGGTAAGTCATTCTTTTTACACCCTGGTGAATTAGCTCTTGCGACAACTCTTGAATCTGTAACCGTACCGGACAATCTCGTGGCTTGGCTAGATGGTCGTTCAAGCCTTGCAAGACTTGGTTTAATGGTGCATGTTACCGCCCATAGAATTGATCCAGGATGGCATGGACAAATTGTTTTAGAAATATTTAATAGCGGCAAACTACCACTTGCTTTAAAGCCTGGCATGGATATTTGTGCAATTAACTTTGAAACCCTATCTAGCCCAGCAGCAAAGCCCTACAACAAACGCAAAAATGCCAAGTATAAAGACCAAAAAGGCCCCACCGCTAGCCGAATTAATCAACCAGAGTGAGAAGATGAGTTTTTTAAAAAAAATATTCAGCTCAAAACTACCCTCTGAAATAGAGAAACAGCTTATACAAGCTTTTAGTGAGCTTCAGCTAAAAAACATCACCACTGCAACCCTAACCATAAAAAACACGAAAGAAGCCAAGTTCAACAACGCTATTCTTAATTTCAACCTACAACTACCCTTCCCAGCTAAGTCCCTATGGCAATCTATTGAACAGCAACTAACAGAAAAACTATTAGAACATTCAGCAATAGAAAAAGTAAAAATTATAACTTCTACCAAAATAGATGCTCGCATGACCCAAAATAACAGCGAAGGAATTTTAGGAGTTAAGAATATCATCGCTATCGCATCTGGCAAGGGGGGGGTAGGAAAATCCACCAGTTGTGTAAATGTCGCCCTTGCCCTACAAAAAGAAGGTGCGACCGTAGGTATTTTAGATGCTGATATCTATGGGCCGAGTATTCCTACGATGCTTGGAACACATAAAAAACCAGATACCCTCAATGGTAAAAGTATGGAGCCAATAGAAGCACTGGGGCTGCAACTTATGTCTATTGGCTTCCTAATTGACCCAGCAGAACCAATGGTATGGCGTGGACCAATGGTAACGCAAACCCTAACACAACTACTACGCGAAACAAATTGGCGTGATTTAGATTATCTACTAATTGATTTACCTCCAGGAACTGGAGATATTCAATTAACTCTGGCACAACAAATACCAGTTACAGGAGCGTTGATAGTTACAACACCACAAGAAGTTGCACTAATAGATGCTCGCAAAGGTCTAAAAATGTTTGAAAAAGTAAATATTCCTATTTTAGGAATTATTGAAAATATGAGCACCCATATTTGTACAAATTGTGGACATGAGGAAGCAATATTTGGTGAAAATGGAGGTTTATTATTGGCTAAAGAATCAAACACTACGCTACTAGCACAGCTACCACTAAGCCAACAATTAAGAATAAGTATGGATACTGGTAAACCTATAGTTTACTCTGACCCAACTAATGATTTAACTAATAAATACATAGAAATAGCACACCAAATATCTGCAGAGATGGCAACACAACGCAAAAACTACGCAAGTAGCTTTCCTAAAATTTCAATCGAAAATAGTTAATTCAATATAACAACAACTCATAGTAGCTCTAAAACCCGCTAAATCACAGATTAGAAAGGTAGGTGTACAATTATTTACCGTACACTTCCTAAACTTAAGGAATCGCTTAACAACTAAGATTATTTTAAATCCTCTATAAGTCGTTATAAGCTTTTACTTTTGAGGGACTGTACACTCTTTAGTAATTATACAAAGAGGACAAAAATTAGCTAAACCAGCTATAAGAGGGATAGCTCCTAAATAAAACCAAGCATTGCCAGAATACACTCCGTAAGCTATCAAAGCACTTCCCATTACAATTCTAAAAGGTCTACAAAAACTTCTTATTTTATTAACATTCATAATCTTTCCTATTTTAAAACGCTATTTAAAGATAATAATTTTTAAAGCAATCCTTCAAAAATTATTATTTACACAAAAATAAAAGTATCTTTTATTTTTGTGTAATTATAACCCATTATTCAATACCTTTATCTACCTATCAATTTTTTAAATTTCATTTGTTACATAAAAAATAATATTATTCAAAAAGGGTTCTGTTTATACCTAAAAATAAAAAGGAATGACTCTATGAAAGCAAGAGCAGCAGTAGCTTGGGAAGCAAAAAAACCATTAACTATTGAAGAAATAGAGGTCATGGGACCTAAAGCTGGCGAGGTGTTACTACAAACAGTAGCTTCAGGTGTCTGTCATACCGATGCTTTTACCCTTTCAGGGGATGACCCTGAAGGCTCTTTTCCATGTGTATTAGGTCATGAAGGTGGCTGTATTGTGGTTGAGCTAGGTGCGGGAGTAAAAAACTTAAAGGTCGGTGATCATGTTATCCCGCTTTATATTCCTGAGTGTGGTGAATGTAAGTTTTGTAAATCAAGTAAAACTAACCTCTGCCAGTCTATTGCGGGCACGGTTTGGACAGGTTATATGCCAGATGGCACGCGCCGATTTTCAAAAAAAGGTAAAGATATTTATCATTATATGGGTTGTTCTACCTTTTCTGAATACACAGTTGTGCCTGAAATTGCACTTGCTAAAATTAATAAGGAAGCCCCGCTAGATAAAGTTTGTTTGCTAGGTTGTGGGGTTACAACAGGTATTGGTGCGGTACTAAATACAGCTAAAGTAGAACCTGGTTCAACCGTAGCCGTATTTGGTTTAGGTGGTATAGGTTTATCATGTATTCAAGGTGCAGTTATGGCTGGTGCAGATAGGATTATTGCTATAGATATTAACCCAGATAAATTTGAGTTTGCCAAACAATTAGGGGCTACCGATTTTGTTAACCCTACTGAAATAAACGGCTCTTTTGTAGAATATATGCAAGACACTTTTAATGGTGGACCAGATTACTCTTTTGAGTGTATTGGTAATGTTCATGTAATGCGTGATGCCCTAGAGTGTACCCATTTAGGCTGGGGCGTTTCTACAGTTATAGGTGTTGCAGGTGGTGGACAAACTATTCAAACCCGACCTTTTAACTTAGTAGTTGGTAGAACATGGATGGGAACAGCATTTGGTGGAGTAAAAGGCAGAACCGAATTACCAGGTTATGTAGACAGATACATGGATGGAAAACTTGAACTTGATTCTTTGGTTACTCACACCATGCCGCTAGAAGATATTAATAAAGCCTTTGATTTAATGCATAAGGGCGAAAGCATTCGTTCAGTAATTATTTTTTAAACCTTAAGGAAGACCTGAACCATGAAACAAATAGAAAGTATTAAAGAGTTTGGTGGCTACTTAAACCGCTACACTCACCAATCAACTAGCACTAATGGTGAAATGACTTTTTCCATTTATTTGCCTCCCCAAGCAGTTAATGCCAAAGTTCCTGCTCTATATTGGCTGTCGGGCTTAACTTGCACAGATGATAATGCGCGCACTAAAGCTGCCATGCAAAGGTATGCAGCAGAGCAAGGTATTGCCATTGTTTTTCCTGACACCAGCCCAAGAGGAGAGGGCGTTGCAGATGAAGCAGACAAGTACGATTTAGGTAAGGGAGCTGGATTTTATGTAAATGCTACTCAAAGACCTTGGAGCGAGCATTATCATATGTATAACTATATTACCCAAGAGCTACCAGCTTTAATTGAAGCGGAGTTTGCAATAGTACCAAATATAAAAGCAATTTCTGGGCATTCCATGGGCGGACATGGAGCTTTAATTTGTGCGTTAAAGAACCCTACTAGTTATTGTTCAGTATCGGCATTTGCTCCTATTTGTAACCCTGTGGAGAGTAGCTGGGGAAGGGGCTGTTTTAGTGCATATTTGGGAAACAACCCTAAAGACTGGTTAGAATACGATGCAACAGAATTAGTTAAAGCCGGTCAAAAAGTTACTAATATTTTAATTGATCAAGGTACGGGCGATGAATTTTATGACCAAGCTCAACTACTGCCAGAAAACTTTAAAACAGCCTGTGATAATAATAACCAACCGCTTACCCTAAGAATGCAAGATGGATACGACCATAGTTATCATTTTATCAGCACATTTATAGGTGAACATATTGCATATCATGCTAAGGCATTAAAATATAACTAAAGTCACCATTATAAAGTTTCTTATCTCTCTGAACTTCTTTATAATACTTGAAATTCAAGATTTAACTAAGAACTCAATGAGAGCAGAATGACAACTAGAAAGATACTTATTACCAGTGCCCTACCCTATGCAAATGGTCCAATTCATTTAGGGCATCTTGTTGAATATATTCAAACTGATATTTGGGCAAGATTTCAACGCCTTAAGGGCAATGAATGTCACTTTGTTTGTGCAGATGATGCACACGGCACACCTATCATGCTGCGCGCTGAAACAGAAGGCATTAAACCTGAAGAATTGATTGCTAGAGTGTCTGAAGAACACAAACAAGATTTTGCTGGTTTTAATATTAAATTCGATCATTATCATTCAACACACTCTGATGAAAATAAGGAACTTTCAGCCTATATTTATAATCAGTTAAATGAAAAAGGTCATATTTCTCGTAAAACCATTAGCCAATTTTATGATACGGAAAAAGAAATGTTCCTTTCAGATCGTTTTGTTAAAGGTACCTGCCCTAAGTGTAAAACAGATGACCAGTATGGTGATAATTGTGAAGCTTGTGGAGCAACCTATGACCCAACCGAATTAATCAACCCAAGGTCAGCAGTATCAGGCACTATCCCTATAGAAAAAGATTCGGAACATTTGTTTTTTGAACTGTCGCACTTTGAAGAAATGCTTAAGAAATGGACTACGGATGGACACTTACAAAGCCAAGTATCCAACAAACTACAAGAATGGTTTGAAACAGGTTTACGCGGTTGGGATATTTCTCGTGACGCTCCCTATTTTGGCTTTGAAATCCCTGGAGAAACCAATAAGTTTTTCTATGTTTGGCTAGACGCTCCTGTTGGCTATATGGCAAGTTTTAAAGCCTACTGTGCAAAATCTGGGTTGGACTTTAATGAATTTTGGTCAAAAAACTCTACAACCGAACTTTATCACTTTATAGGTAAAGATATTATTTACTTTCACTCACTATTCTGGCCTGCCATGCTTGATGGTGCTGGGTTTAGAAAGCCCAATGCTATTTTTGCTCATGGTTTTTTAACTGTTGATGGACAAAAAATGTCAAAATCTCGTGGCACATTTATTATGGCGAAGAGCTATCTTGATCATTTAAATCCTGAATACCTTCGTTATTACTTTGCAACCAAATTAAACAGTAAAATTGATGACCTAGACTTAAACCTAGAAGACTTCGTGCAACGCGTTAATTCAGACCTAGTTGGTAAAGTGGTAAATATTGCCAGTCGCTGTGCAGGATTTGTTAAAAAGAAATTCGACGGCAAACTTGCAAAAAATTGGTCTGTAGAAGCAAAAGAACTATATGTGTCTTTTATATGCGAAAAAGATAAGATTGCCGACCTATACGAAAAAAGAGAATTTGCCCATGCCATGCGTGAAATCATGGCACTAGCAGACAAGGCGAATGAATACATCGACGAAACCGCACCCTGGGTGCTTGCCAAAGAAGAAGGTAAAGAAAAGGAATTACATGAATCAGTAAGCGTAGGGATCAACCTATTCCGTGTTCTTATTTCACTACTTTCACCTATATTGCCTGTAACCGCCGAAAAAGCACGGAGTTTTTTACAAGTAGATGCCTACCAATGGAATGATATTGAAACACCACTTATGGGCCATGCTATTACCAAATTCAAACCATTAATGACTAGAGTTGAAATGGCAGCAGTAGAAAAAATGGTTGCGGCTTCAAAACAAGATGCCAAGTCTGCCATGCCTTCACAAGAAAAAAAAGAGCCTAAAACAAATATAGAACCAATTGCAGAAGAGATAAGTTTTGAAGACTTTGCAAAAGTAGATTTTAGAATTGCCAAAATAATCAATGCCGAACATATTCCAAAAGCCAACAAACTACTAAAACTAACTCTAGATATTGGGGTTGCTGAAAAACAAGTATTTGCAGGCATAAAATCCGCCTATCAACCAGAAGACCTGGTTGGTAAATTGACAGTAATGGTAGCCAACTTAACTCCAAGAAAAATGAGCTTTGGCATGTCAGAAGGAATGGTGCTTGCGGCAGGACCTGGTGGAGAAGATTTATTTTTACTAAACCCTGATAAGGGTGCTACTGCAGGAATGAGGGTTAAATAAACTATATGAATTACATTTCTATAAATGTAATTAAGGACATGTAATACAGATTTTACCCCCCCCCCCCCCCAAAACCTTTCCCCCCCTTTTATTTTCCCCCCGGGTTCCCTTTTTTTTTTTTCTTTAATTTTCTTTAA
>CAZMHA010000029.1:13325-15765 GCA_964565985.1 uncultured Piscirickettsiaceae bacterium
ACCTTATTAAATAACTTTTTTAAAATTTAAATAAAGACCTTGAATAAGTTTTTTTCCCCCCCCCCCCCCGCAATACCTGTTCATCTAGTATAATTTACCCTCGGGGTAGCATGTTTTATCTTGCTATAATTTGCTTAAACTTCTTCATTTGCTTATAAGTTTTATCTATCCTTTTTTATTAACTAATTAAACTATGGAAACTCCTCTATTTCTACTATAATACCAGCCATATCTGCTTATCCGAATAAAGGGTTTTTGTATACATGATTAATTTATTTAAAATGCTTAGCGATGAAACAAGGCTGCGTTGCTTGGTTTTGCTTTCTGAGCAAAATGAGCTTTGTGTTTGTGAACTAATGTATGCCTTGGACTTACCACAATCTAAGGTTTCTCGTCATTTAGCTAGTTTAAAAACTAATGGCTTAGTTAGCCAAAGGCGTGAGGAACAATGGGTTTTATATTCAATTAACCAAAATATAAATACTTTTGAACAGCAAATTATTAAAAGCTGTGTAGATAATGCTAAAAACATTACGGTTTTTAAAGATGATATACAACGACTGCTCTCAACTGACAGCAGAAACTAGGTAGTTGATAATAAATGAATGAGTATTTTCTAATTCTAATTAGCACCGTTTTGGTGAATAACTTTGTTTTAGTAAAGTTTTTAGGACTTTGCCCTTTTATGGGGGTGTCTAAAAAAGTTAATTCTGCAATAGGAATGGGCTTTGCTACTACTTTTGTTATGACCTTGTCTGCTGTTTTAAGTTATTTACTTAATACTTATTTGTTAGTTCCATTTGGATTAGAGTTTTTACAAACCATTGGTTTTATATTAACTATTGCGGCGGTGGTTGGCTTTACTGAAATGGCTATTCATAAAACAAGCCCCGTTTTGTACCAGGTATTAGGAATTTATATTCCGTTAATAACTACTAACTGTGCGGTTTTAGGTTTGGCATTGTTGAATGTGTCTGAACAACATAATTTTTTGGAGTCTGCTTTTTATGGCTTTGGGGCTTCAATAGGTTTTACTCTAGTACTAGTATTATTTTCTGGTATTCGTGAAAGACTTGAGTACTCAGATATTCCTAAGCCTTTTCAAGGTGCCCCTATTGCTCTTATAACGGCTGGTTTAATGTCTATTGCCTTTATAGGATTTGGTGGTTTGGTTAAATGATTATAGCTATCTATGTATTTGCTGGTTTAACTATAGCTTTTGGTTTGTTACTGGGCTTTGCTTCTATTCGCTATAAGGTCGAAGGCAACCCTCTTGCGGAACAAATAGATAAGTTACTTCCACAAACTCAATGTGGTCAATGTAATTACCCTGGTTGCAAGCCTTATGCAGAAGCGGTGGCATCTGGTAAGGCTAATGTTAACCAATGTATTCCTGGTGGTACTGATGTGATGATTCAGATTTCTGAAATTACTCATCGTGAACAGTTGCCAATGGATGCCGTTGCTGATGACAAGCCGAAAGGTAAGATTATCGCAGTTATAGATGAAGATGCTTGTATTGGTTGCGTTCATTGCATTAAAGCCTGCCCAGTTGATGCAATTGTTGGTGCAATTAAACAAATGCATACCGTTATAACGGATGAGTGTACGGGTTGTGATTTATGTGCACCTGCCTGCCCAGTTGATTGTATTGATATGATTCCTGTTAAGGAAAACATAACTAGTTGGGGTTGGCAAGAACCAGTAACAAAATCAACCCCCACTCCTGTTGATGTTTTTTTAAGTGGTTATGATGACCAAAAGCATAAACCATGTTAAATAGTTTATTAAATATAATATATTATGTTTTTCCTATGGCTAAACGCAGTTTTAAAAAGTTCCATGGGGGTATTTTCCCTGCAGATCATAAAGAACTGAGTAGTCGCCATCCAATTACCCTAACTGCTATCCCAAAGGAACTAGTCCTACCATTAAGGCAACATATTGGGATAGAAGTTGAACCCTTAGTAAAGGTGGGTGATAAGGTTTTAAAAAATCAAAAAATTGCGGATACTGAGGACAAAAATTTACATGCCCCAATTCATGCCCCTACTTCTGGAGCTATTAAAGCCATAGAAAAACGGCAACTACCGCATGTTTCTGGCTTAGGTGGTTTGTGCATAATAATCGAAACCGATGGGCTAGATACAGAATTTAATAACCCATTACAACTAGATAGAACCGAACCAAATTCGCCCATTTTGCTAAAAGACATTATCTATAAAGCTGGAATAGTTGGTATGGGTGGAGCTGGTTTTCCTACCTTTGCTAAACTTCCTAATGAAAAAGGTAAGGTTAAGACCCTAATAATAAACGGGGCAGAGTGTGAGCCTTTTATAACCTGTGATGATTTATTAATGCAAAACTATTCTGCACAAATAATTTCAGGAGCAAATATTGTTGCCAATGCTCTTGATCGCCAACAGGTAATTTGTGCCAT
>CAZMHA010000030.1:0-15635 GCA_964565985.1 uncultured Piscirickettsiaceae bacterium
ATGATGCCTTGTAGGTAAAAACTTGGAGTTGCCAGAAATTATGTTAGTTGTTCAGTGCCTCCTTAAGGTATCGCTTAATAACTATAGTATTTAGATTGGCACTATATCATGCCACCCATTTTGTTATTCCATAGGCTACCAAGAATTAGGCTAAAAAACAGGCCAAAGCCAAAGACCACATACCAATATTTTTTAAATTTTTTAAATTCCATTATTTTTTCAGCAGATAAGTTGTCAGGAACATCTTTAAAAAACACAACCATAAACCCTACAGCGGCTATAAATCCTGCAACATTTGCAAAATAGTGAATCCCGGTCATAAGAGAGGAGATTCCTAAACTTAAAATAATGCCATAGACTACAATTACAGAAGTCATTGACGTTAGTTTGTTCATTAAATTATCCTAACGATTCGGTTTAGTTTTATTTAAAGAAAGTAACTCTATATCAAATATCAAGGTTTGATTTGGACCAATTAGCTTACCCGCACCTTTTTTGCCATAAGCAAGGTTTGCAGGCACAAATATTTTCCACTTAGCACCAGGTCGCATTTTCTTTAAAGCCAGTCCCCAACCTTTAATTACATTATCCATTTGAAACTCTATTGGTTTACCTCTTTTATAAGAACTATCAAACTCTGTTCCATCAATTAAAGTACCTTTATAATGTGCATTAATATAATCATCTTCAGTAGCCAAGTTACCTTTTCCCTTATGTATAACTATATATTGCAAGCCACTATCTAAGGTTTTAACCCCAGGTTTTTTTGCATTTTTAGCTAAGAAAGACTTCCCCATGGCGGAATTTTTTTTAGCAATAATATTTCTTTTATCTGCTTGTTTTGCGAGGATTGTTTTTTTAACATCAGTTACTGCCTCAGCCATTTCTTTAGCCGTTAATTTTAACTTTCTATTATTTAATACATCCTCCATGCCTGCTAATAATGCTTTTGAATCTATATCCACACCTTGTTTAGTAAAGTTTTTAGCTAGGTCAGAGCCTAGAGCATAACTTGCTTTTTGAGTAGTTGTTTTTAATTCGGCAGCATTTGCGTTTACGGTTATTAAAAAGATTGCGGATATTGTTAATATTATTTTTTTCATTTTTATCTCTAGTTGTTATTAAATTTAGTTATTAAGGATGTTTTTATATATTATCTAAGAATTTTTCAGCATCAAGTGCAGCCATACAACCAGCACCTGCCGAAGTAATTGCCTGTTTATAAACCTGATCCATCACATCACCCGCGGCAAAAACACCCTTAATTGAAGTTTGTGTAGCATTACCCTTTAAGCCACTTTCTACTTTTAAATAACCATTTGTCATCTCTAACTGCCCATCAAAAATTCCCGTATTTGGCGTATGACCTATAGCTATAAATACACCAGCCACATCGATTTTTTTGGTATCACCTGTTTGAGAGTTTTTAATCTGTAAGCCTGTTACGCCCATATTATCGCCTAATACTTCATCTAATTGGTGGTTAAATTCAATGTTGATATTACCATTTTTAGATTTCTCTATAAGTTGGCTAGCTAATATTTTTTCTGAAGCAAATTTATCTCTTCTATGGACAATAGTTACTTCAGCGGCTATGTTTGATAAATACAAAGCTTCTTCTACTGCCGTATTACCCCCACCGATTACGGCAACTTTTTGATTTTTATAAAAGAAACCATCACAGGTTGCACAAGCAGATACTCCTTTACCTTTAAAAGCCTCCTCAGAATCTAAGCCTAAATACTTAGCTGAAGCACCCGTTGCAATAATTAGAGAATCACAAGTATACTCTGCGGAATCACCAGTTAGCTTGAAAGGTTTACCTTTTAAGTCAGCGGTATGGATATGGTCAAAAATTACTTCTGTACCAAATTTTTCTGCATGTTTTTGCATTCTTTCCATTAAGGCAGGCCCAGTTAAACCATCAACATCACCTGGCCAATTATCTACTTCAGTAGTGGTGGTCAATTGTCCACCCTGTTGCATACCTGTAATAATAACTGGGTTCAAGTTTGCTCTAGCAGCGTAAACAGCTGCAGTATAACCTGCAGGCCCAGAGCCTAAAATCAAAAGTTTATGGTGTTGAGATGCCATTTAAATCATTCCTTTTTTATGTCCTAATTAAGTTATTATAGACGCCTTAATAATTAATACAAAAAAATATTTAAAAAATGACAGCTAGTAACAAATCAACCTTAAGAACCGCTAGGCAAATTAGAAGGAAAGCACTAGATACAAAGGTAAAAAAGTCAGAGCCAGCGAAAGTACACTGGTTGTTAAAAGACGCCATTGTTTTGGCTTGTATTGGTTTTGCCTTTTTCTTGTTTTTAGTTTTGTTTAGCTACAATCATACTGACCCTGGTTTTGAGTCAGCTTCTACTTCAAAAATAATATTAAACTATGGTGGTAAAACTGGTGCTTGGCTTGCCTCTTTTCTTTTTTATGTGTTTGGTATATTCAGCCTCCTAATTCCTTTTGGGATTTTAATGGCAGGAATACTAACCTTAAAAATAAGAGCGGAATCAGACATGGATTTCCTAAGGTTTTTTGTTAGCCTTGTTGGTTTAGTCTTTCTTATCATTTCAGGTTCAGGCTTGGCTACTTTGTATATGGAGCCAGTTCAGTCTTATGTTTACCTACCTTATTCTGCTGGGGGCATTGCTGGCTATGAAGTTAGTAGTTGGTTTGTTAAGTCTATTGATTTACTTGGTACTACGCTAGTTTTTTTAGTTTTGTTTATTATTTCATTTAGTTTGTTTTCAAGTTTTTCTTGGCTGACTATTGTTGACTTTACCGGCAAAACAATTTGGTTTGTAATTGATGAAAGTCGTCCTCGCCTTAAAATTTTATTTGACAAGATAAAACCCCTAGATGACTTTTTTAAGCAAGAAAAAGCTGCGGTTACACAATTAAATAGTGAAAGAGAGGCAAAAAAAACTCCGCTAAAATCTATGGTAAGAAAAGTTAAAGAAAAAGTTGTAGAAAAGGTTAATCCTGTTGTTGCAGAAGAGACCAGTTTAAAAGTAGGGCAAAAAGAATCCTCTAATTCTACGGTACCAATTAACCAATCTGGTGATTTACCTAGTGTAGATTTACTTGACCCTATCCAAGAAAGTAGTGAAGGGTTTTCGCCAGAAGAATTAACTAACCTGTCTTTATTGTTAGAGCAAAGGCTGCAAGAGTTTGGTATTAGTGTTCAAGTTGAAGCGGTACAGCCAGGACCTGTTGTTACCCGCTTTGAAGTTTTACCTGCGGCAGGAGTTAAAGTAAGCCAAATTTCTAATTTATCCAAAGATTTGGCAAGAGTTTTATCGATAAAATCTGTAAGAGTAGTTGATGTAATTCCTGGTAAATCAGTAGTTGGAATTGAAATTCCTAACGATACCCGCGATATGGTTGGCTTTAGGGATATAGTATCTACGGCAGAGTTTCAGAATTCAATATCACCATTAACGGTTGCGCTAGGTAAAGATATAGCAGGGAAAGCAGTAGTTGCAGATATAGCTAAAATGCCACACTTGCTGGTAGCAGGAACGACAGGCTCTGGTAAATCTGTTGGGGTTAATAGTATGATTTTAAGCATACTATATAAGAGTACTCCAGAACAGGTACGATTGATTATGATCGACCCTAAAATGCTAGAGCTTTCTGTTTATGATGATATTCCACACCTACTAACTCCAGTAGTAACAGACATGTCAGAGGCTGCAAATTCATTGCGTTGGTGCGTTTTTGAGATGGACAGGCGTTATCAGCTTATGGCAAAACTAGGTGTTAGAAATATTGTAGGTTTTAATGAAAAGGTAAAGGCAGCAATAGACAAAGGTGAACCAATGGTTGACCCACTTTACCAACAGGCAGCAAATTTTGGGCATGAGTTAGGCGAGCAACCACCAACACTTGAACCCTTGCCATATATTGTTGTTGTGGTAGATGAGTTTGCCGATATGATTATGGTGGTAGGAAAAGAAGTAGAGCAGCTAATCGCCAGAATAGCTCAAAAAGCAAGAGCTGCAGGTATTCACCTAATTCTTGCAACCCAACGACCTTCTGTTAATGTAATTACAGGATTAATTAAAGCGAATATTCCAACTAGAATATCCTTTATGGTAAACACCAAAATAGATTCAAGAACTATTTTAGACCAAGCTGGTGCAGAACAATTATTAGGCATGGGAGATATGTTATTTATGCCACCAGGCAGTGGTAATCCTCGCCGAGTACATGGTGCATTTATGACGGATGAAGAAGTGCATAGGGTTGCCGCATTTGTGAAGTCTCAAGGTGCACCGCAGTATTTAGAAAGTGTTATTCAAACCGCCGCAGAAGAGTCAAAGGATACTATTTCTAAAGATGCCGAAGAAGATCTTCTTTATGATGAAGTAGCCGCTTTTGTTACCCAAAAGCAAAAAGTATCAGTATCACTTATTCAACGCCAATTTAAAATTGGCTATAATCGTGCCGCACGAATTGTAGAAGCTATGGAAGACGCTGGTATGGTTTCTGCAATGAAAGGCAACGGCAATCGTGATGTGTTAGTAGCACCTTCAGCCCCATAATTCATCAGACACACACAAAAATCTTAAAGGTTTATTTTATGTTTAAAAAACAAATACTTATTTTTATACTTTTTATCAACTACAGTGTTATTGCGGTGAGTGATAGCAAGGCTAATATAAAAACCCTCAATAATTTTGTTAAAAACGTCAATACATTCAGTGCAAATTTTGTACAAACTCAGCCAGATGAAAGTACCTTTAGTGAAAACAAATCCAAAGGCTATATGGCAATAAAAAGACCAGGTAAACTTTTTTGGATATATCAACAGCCAGAGCATCAAGAGATAGTTACCGATGGTAAAAATTTATGGATCTATGATGCCGAGATAGATCAGGTAACTGTAAGAGCTTTAATTTCTGTTCAAGCAGATTTTCCTCTGCGTTGGTTACTATATGATGAACCAGTAACCGATAATTTTGAAGTGATTGTTGGCGATAAAATAAATGGTGTCAGTTGGTTTAATTTAGTTCCTAAAGATAATAGTTTTTTTCAAAGTTTAGATGTTGCGATATCCAAAGGCAAACTTGCCCAAATTTGGATGTATCAAAGTTCAGACAATATTGTTAAGGTTGTTTTTGAAGAAGGATCTACAACTAAGAAAATTTTAGAGTCTCAATTTGATTTTGTGCCACCAAAAGGTGTTGATGTTATCGGTCATCCACTTAATTAAACTATGGTTTATACTCCCTTATCAGAACGCATTAGGCCACAAAAAATAAGTGAGTTTGTTGGGCAAAAACATCTGCTAGGTGAAAACCGAGCACTATCAAAGCTATTTGCCAGTGGTAACCTACACTCTATGGTTTTTTGGGGGCCACCAGGTACTGGTAAAACTACTTTAGCAAGGCTTATTGCCAAACAAAGTAAGTTACAATTTATCAGTATTTCTGCGGTGTTAGATGGTGTGAAAGAAATTCGTGAAGCTGTAGAAAAAGCACAAAAACAGCGTGAACAATTTTCACAAGGAACCTTACTTTTTGTTGATGAAGTCCATAGATTTAACAAATCACAACAGGATGCGTTTTTACCATTTGTTGAAGATGGAACTTTTATTTTTATTGGAGCAACCACCGAAAACCCATCCTTTGAGCTTAATAACGCACTATTATCTAGGGCAAGAGTTTATGTACTAAGACAGCTAGATGATGACAACTTAGAGCAGGTTCTAGAACGAGCAATTACTATGTTAATGACAGATTTAGAAGTAAATCTTTCTATTGATGAAGGAGCCAAAAAAGCTTTAATTAGTTATGCCGATGGTGATGCAAGAAGATTACTTAATCTAGTAGAGCAAGCCCTTGATTTTGCCGATGATAATGATGGCAAGTTAATCTTAACAGAGCAAAACTGTAAAGAAATAATACAGGGGGGGGTGAAAAAGTTTGATAAGGGCGGGGAGGTATTTTATGACCAAATATCCGCCCTACATAAATCAGTAAGAGGTTCTGATCCAGATGCAGCTCTATATTGGCTATTAAGAATGATAGACGGCGGGGTAGATGTTAAATATCTGGCAAGAAGATTAATTCGTATGGCAAGTGAAGAAATAGGCAATGCCGATTTAAAAGCCTTAGAAGTTTGTGTAAATGCCGCACAAGCCTACGAAAGGTTAGGTTCACCAGAAGGAGACTTAGCTCTTGCACATGCCACCATTTATTTAGCGGTTGCACCAAAATCAAATGCTGTTTATATGGCATACAAATCTGCTTTAAAAGATATTGGTATTGCAGGATCTGATGAAGTGCCACTACATCTAAGAAATGCACCAACTAAGCTAATGAAAAACCTAGACTATGGTGAAGGCTATAGATACGCCCACGATGAACCAGATGCCTATGCCGCTGGCGAAGTTTATTTTCCAGAAGATATGCCAGAAAGAACCTATTACGAACCTGTAAAAAGGGGGTTAGAAATAAAAATAACTGAAAAGCTAGCTAAACTAAAACAACTTAATGATAATGCCATAAACAAAAGAAGAATGTAGTAGTTTTGGGATTAAAAGAACTTAAAAGGGTTTTATTACTTTTATGTTTTTAAAATTATGTTTAATTATTTCAGTATCTCCTTCCAAAAATAATAATTTTAGATTAGGGCCCGCATCCATAGTGAAATAGACCTCTGTTCCCAGTTCTCTTAAATGCCATATTTTGTGCATAGTCGTTACAGATTCTGCTTGCCAGTAAAGAATAGGGGGAATGGTAGCTATCATGGTAGCATGCATACTTAGGGCATTGCTTTCAGCGGTTCTACCAAGTTTAGGAAAGTCTTTTTCTATAATTGATTGTTTGATTATTTGTAAATCTTTTTCTGCTTTAGCTGGCCATGCTTGGTAAAGTTCACAGGTTGCTACGGTATTTTTCATCCCTTCGCTAGAGCTAGTTTTTTTTTCTGAAACATCTATTTCAATTAAACCAATTCTTAGTTCTTGCCAGCTAATATCAAGTTCTTCTGCATAGCTATCTAGCCCGTCTTCCTGTACTCCTTTATGCCAAATAACAAAACCATTATAAATTGAGCGAGTAGCACTACCACTGCCTAATCTAGCAAGTATTGATAGTTGTTTTTTATTTAGTTGCCATTGATAATAATCATTTAAGGCTAGCACAAGAGCGGCATATCCTGATGCAGAAGAGGCTAATCCTGCTGCAGTTGGCACGGTATTAGTGGTATCAACTTTAAAGTAATTTTGTTTGTTTTTTGTTTGGCGAAAGTAGTCTAAAAACTTACTAAGCCTTTTAGCAAAAATTTCAGTATTGGCTAGCAGTTTACCATTTAAATAGATTTGGTCACTTGGTTTGCTAATCGCTTCTATACTTGTTTTTGTACCTAAATTTGGCAGGCTTATTGATAATGAACTATTGGTTGGTAAATTAAGTTCTGTATCTCGTTTACCCCAGTATTTACTTAAGGCAATGTTGATAGATGCTTGTCCATAGCCTTTTTTTATGGGGGTTGAGTTCTTGTTATATATTATTTGATTAACTAATTTTTGGGCATTCATAACTGTTCACTCAATAAACCATCTGCCGAAGTTTTTACTGTAATAGGTTGTAGTTGATTTATAAAATCACAACTTATACTTAATTCGCCAATAGCCAAAACACAATCTCCTAAGCCAGAACCAGATATTTTACTAGCACTTATATTTGGCATATTTCTAGTCTCATAAATTATTCTACTAAGCATTAAATCATTAACTCCCAAGCTATCCATTAAGCCATGATAGCTATTACATAGCTGGTAAAAGCTATTTATGTCATTCTTGCATAAGGCTTTAAAAGACTGCTCGGTAGTTGCCCCCATTTGTTTGTAAAGGGAACTTAATAGTTGTGGTTGAGCTTGCCAATGTTTCTGTACAAGATCTAAAACTTTAGATGTAGAGGTTTTATAACCACTATAAATTAAATTTAATTTTAGGGGGGGGGGTAATTTTGTTATTTTATGTTGATTTGGTTCAAATAAAATCATTCCACCAGTTAGGCTTGCCGCTAAGTCAGTACCTGATCCTCGTTGTTGAATTTGCTTAATTATCCTTAAACCTATCTTAAAATTATCACTCACCGCAAGGTCTTGTTGCAGGTAAAATTGTAATCCTCCTAGCATCGCTGCCAAAACCGCCGCAGAAGAACCTAAACCCAAAGTAGCATCAAATTCACTGGTTATTTTTATATCAAGACCGTGTTTTAATTGTGGCTTAAAATAATTTAGACAAGCAATAACCCATTGCAATTTGGCTTCATCTTCTAGGTTATCTAATGTTGTTTGATACTGTGCCAAAGCAGAGTTGATGATAATTTTATTATCATCACGAGTTTGCCACTCAATATAAATACGCTTATCAATTGCAGTAGCTATGGCATTATGCCCATAAACTACGCTATGTTCACCCATTATCATTAAGTTAGCTGGGGCGCTAGTCAACCACTTCACAATAGGTTCCTTTAGTATTTAGTTTAATAGGTAAAATATTATAGCCGTATTCTTCACAAAGCGAAATCGGAGCTTTACCAATACATAAAATTATCCCAGCACTATCACCCTCTATTGCACCAGAACCACAAATTTTACCGACACAATCATCTAGGGAATTAATAAAGTTTTTAACCTTATTTGGAACGACCCCTAACTGTTCTAATAGCTTCTGGTTTTGCTTTACTTGTATTTGTAATTCTTTAGTATTTTCTTCTAACCAAGCCTGTTCGATCAAATTTGATACCAAAACAAACTCTTGCCAAATAGGATGGTTTTTAGCAAAGTGTTGTTGCACAAAATTAACAGCTTGCCCAGTTGAACTTTCAGCAATACCTGTATCAATAATAAAGATAGGAAAATCTCTGTTGGCAAGAACCTCAATAGGATGCTCAGATTGGAATTTTACCCCCCCCCCCCTCAAAATTGTGGCAGGATCTAAACCACTAGATTGACCATGTTGCCTATTTTCAATAGTTATAGCTAGTTGTAATAACTCCTCATCATCTACATTTATACCAAGTTGGTTATAAAGAGAAGAGAGTAGCGCGACAATTACTGATGCAGAACTGCCTAAACCCCTGCCATGCATACCATGGCCAGAAATTTTAATCTGCCAGTCGCCATGTTTTATACGATGTTTTTTATGAAAATGATACAGGCAAGTTACAATCAAATCTAAAGGTCGTTTTAAGACAGTTTGGATAGGTAAACTTCTATTTAAATACTGTTGGAAACGGCTTTCTATTTCAATAGCCATTCCCTCCCAAAGAACAAAAGGTAAACTGTATTTTTGCTTATAATTTAATAGCTCAATAGTAAAAGAAGGATTGTTTTGCTCAACAAAGCCCACTTCACAGTTAGTATTTAAACTTAACGCCAAACTTAATGCTGGCACGGCATTTAATACGGCATGTTCGCCAGTTAAAATAATTTTTGCAGGAGCATTACATTGATATCGCATATATTTAATTATAAACTTTCTGCTACAATGAAAATTCAATAAAAAGAGGAAACTTTAATGAATATTAATAAAATAATAGCAATAGTTGTAATTTCTTTAACCAGTAACTTATCTTTTGCAGAAGAAGAATTGTCAGTAAAAGTAAATCGTCTAACCCTAGATGCCGTTAATAAAATTGCCACAGCATCAATAGAATCTTGCCGTAAAAAAGGCATTCCTGTAAGTGTAACAGTGGTCGACAGAAATGGTATTGCACAAGTACAAATGCGCGACACTATGGCTCCACCAGTAAGCTACCCGATTAGTTTTAAAAAAGCCTATACCTCAGTAATGTTTAATATCAAAGGCACACAAATGAAAAGTATGGCAGGTAGTCCATTACAAGACCTAAATGTAAACCTAGCTTTTTCTGCAGGTTCTGTACCGATAAAAGCAGGCGGAGTTTTATACGGAGCAATTGGAGTTAGTGGAGCACCAAGTGGCAAAGATGATGAGTTTTGTGCTGAACAAGGCTTAAAAGCAGTATTAGAAGACTTAGAAATGCAATAGGTTTTATTTATTCTTATAATAAATAATTATCTATTATAAGTTTGGGTATAATGCTCATTCTTTCGGATAGCTGGCTGAGTGGCTGAAGGCGCACGCTTGGAAAGCGTGTTTAGGTTTATCCCTAACAAGAGTTCGAATCTCTTGCTATCCGCCATATTTCTTTTCGTATTTACGAATACTATTTTCTATTTTTGCTAGGCGATATTTACCTTTATTATTTTCTTCAAAAGTAATGTTTTCGCCATCTATTGGTTGTTTATAATAAAAATCTACATATTCTGCATAACTAAGATCTTGTCTATTATCTATTTGTTGCTGGTGGCTATTGGTCATTATAAATTCTTTATAACCATTTTGCATCACACCAGTAAAATATTCAGCAACGCTACCAGAACCATAACTAAAAAACCCAAATCTCTCGCCATCTAACGACCTTTTAGAGTTGTCTAGGAAAGAACAAAAACCTATAAATAGTGATGCACAGTAGCTGTTACCGACAACTCTGTTATAAATTTGTCCAGGACAAATCTGTTGTTTAAATAATTTATCATCTATTTTATTAGCAGTTTGTTTAATTAATGTTTTGTGAGCTTTTTCAACCATACGAGAGAAGGGGATGTGATAGCAAAAATTATTAATATCATCAAACTGCTTACCAGTTTCTTTACTGAAGTTTTCCCAAGATTTTTTAAGGCTTTGTAGATATATTTTGGTTGAATACTTGCCATCTACTATTGCTGTACTACGGTCATTAGGTCGCCAAAAATCTGCAACATCTTCGGTGTAGTATCCTGAACCAGGTTCTATAGCAATTATTTTTGGGTTTTGCTTAATTAACATAGCAACAGCACCGCAACCTTGGGTGGCTTCACCAGAAGACCCCTGCTCATAACGAGCAATGTCGGAACAAATAACTAATATATTTTCTTTTGGGTTCATATTCGCCATAGCCACGGCAGATTGTAAAGCCGCCGTTCCTGCATAACATGCTTGTTTAAATTCTACGGTGCGGCAGTTATTAGATAAATCAAGTAACCCATGCAAGAAAGCACCAGCAGATTTTGATTGGTCAACGCCAGTTTCAGTGGCAAAAAATATAGCGGTAATAGAGTCTTTATCTATTTGGTTAAGTAATGGTTCAACAGCTTTTGCGGCAAGGGTAACAACATCTTCATCTGGAGCAGAAATAGACATTTTTTCTTGACCAATACCATCAAAAAACTTACTTACATCAATGTTTTTTTCTTCAGCAAAGGTATCTAATCCAAGTTCATAATCAGAAGTTGCAAAGTGAATTAAGTCTATTCCAACGGTCATTTATTTTTATCTTTAAAATTTTTTTTAGTTATTTGTAATAAGGGACTTGTTTAAAAAAACATCAGCAGTTTTAGCCGCCCCTAATAAGAATTGTGCAGCGGTATATTGTTTGCTTAGCAATTCTATTTTTTGTTCTACCTGTTTGTTTGAATTCATCGCTGGCTCCAAAAATGGTGCCGCCAACCCACAAATTCGACCGCCCATTATAACTGATTTAATCATCTCTATGCCAGTTCGTATTCCACCGCTGGCAATAAAATTTGCCTTATTTTGATATTGCCTTGCTATATCAAGTACTTCTGGAGTAGTCAATCCCCAATCTTGAAACAAAGCTCCCAGTGAATTTTCATCATTTACATCATCGTTTCTATGGGCTTCAATTCTGCTCCAAGAAGTGCCACCTCTACCAGCAGTATCAAACCAAGTTATTCCTGCACTAAGCCCTAGCTCAATATCTTTTGCAGACAATCCACAACCAACTTCTTTTAATATAATTGGTACATTTAATAGTGAAACTAACCTAGCAATTTTTTCAGCAAGTTTGGCAAAGTTAGTATTACCCTCTGGTTGAGTAATTTCTTGCAATGGGTTTAGGTGTAAATAAAGAGCGTCAGCCTGTAACACATCGACCATTTGTTGAGCCTGTTCTATACCAAAGCCATAGTTTAATTGCACAGCACCCATATTAGCAATTATTGGAATGTTTGGAGCATATTGACGCAAATCAAAACTTTGTTCTGCTTTTTTGTTACCAATCATTACTCTTTGTGAACCAACGGCAAGGGCAACTTGTTGCTTTTCGGCAGCAATAGCTAGGTTTTTGTTGATTTTAATTAGGTTATTATCACTACCGCCAGTCATGGAAGAAATAAGTAAAGGAAAAGAAATCTTTTTACCTAAAAAAATAGTAGAAGAATCTACCTTTGCAAAGTCTAGTTCAGGCATAGCTCGGTGAGATAATTTGATTTTATCAAAGCCAGATTGCAGTCTTTCTATAGAAGAGTCTTTTAAGATAGCTTTAATATGTTGTTGCTTTCTTTTAGAAATTGTCATAAATCTATCTTTCCAACCTAAGGTGAGATACCATTAATTCACCTTGATTAGTTTGTGCCGCCAGCAATGATAGCTCGCCACAAAGAGCGGTAGCACCTGCTATGCAAGCTAGGCGACGCGAGTTTTCTCCATAGGCAGAATTTTGATTAGCACAACCTAGTTGTTGTAGGTTTTTTAAAACAAAATCTAAACCCTTGCCATTGCCAACACTCCCTACAATTAAATTTGGCAAGGTAGTAGAAAAATACAAATCACCATCAGCAGTAACATCTACATGATTAATGGCTTGTGAGCCTTCCACAATATTTGCAGCATCCTGCCCAGTAGCAAGATAAAAAGCTAATAGCATATTAGCAACATGGGCATTCGCCGTTCTTAAACCACCCGCCACAATACTACCAATTAGGTTTTTTTTAATATGTAATTCTTTGATTTGTTCAGGAGTGGTTTTTAAAAACTTTTTACATAGTTTTCTGGGAATGGTTGCTTCACAAACTACATTTTTACCTCTTCCCAAAATACCGTTTACAGCAGAAACTTTTTTATCTGCACAATAGTTTGCAGATATAGAAACATAAGCAAGTTCAGGGTATTGTTCTAACAACCAAGGGATAATCTTATCTGCCGCATTAGTTACCATATTATGACCGGCAGCATCACCAGTGGTAAACTCTAAGCGTAGATAAATAAGTTTGCCAATAACTTGAGAGTTTAAGTCAATTAACTTAGCAAACTTACTGGTTACAGCCACCACTTTTTGCAAATCTTTATGGCGATTTTTTATTTTATTTAGGCAGTCACGAGCAACGCTAGCATTATCCGCTTCTAGTAAAATAGAGCGGGTCATGCGTTCATCCATTACCGTAGTTCTAATGCCTCCAGCATGATGGGTAACCCTAGCACCTCTGCCCACAGAAGGCCATAAAGGTGTTTCATAGGTTGCTAATGGAACCATTAGTTCATCTGCAATTACATCGCCAATTAATTTAAATGGTCCAACAGATTGCATGGGTATTGCTGCAGATTGACTTATTTCCATCTATTTTTAGGTATCTCTTTTGATAGGTTTTGAGTTATTATACAGCCTAAATCATTAATTTTAAAAAAAAGGAAAGCAACATGGTAATGGCAACAGCAAGGCACATTTTAGTAGACACAGAGCAAGAAGCATTAGATATAAAAAAGCAAATAGATGAAGGCGCTGATTTTGCCGTAATTGCAGCAACAGTATCCCAATGTCCATCAGGAAAAGATGGCGGTGGGTTAGGAGAATTTGGTCCAGGAATGATGGTGCCAGAATTTGATACAGTTTGTTTTTCAGCAGAAATAGGTTCACTAGAAGGCCCTATCGAAACTCAGTTTGGATACCATTTAATTGAAGTAACAGCTAGAACCGACTAGTTTTTACCCCCCCCCCCGAAATGGGGCAACAAGGGATTAACAAAAATTTACAGAGGTTTTTAAATGACTGTATGGGATAGGAGCTCTATATTTTTTGTCGTATTAATATTTTCAACAGTCGTATCTTCTAAGCAAGCAGCTATTGCGATGCCTGACCAATACAGTGCACAGGTTGCTAGTGATGTTTTATTGCAAGGAGGTAATGCCATTGATGCGGCAGTAGCCTCGGCATTTGTACTAGCGGTAACCTATCCAGAGGCGGGTAATCTTGGTGGCGGTGGTTTTATGACCATTTTTGCAAACCAAAAAACACATTTTTTAGACTATCGAGAAAAAGCTCCTTTAGCCGCAACTAAAAACATGTACCTAAACAAAAAGGGTGATGTCATAGCCTATAAATCTTTAATCGGCTATCAGGCATCAGGAGTTCCTGGTACTGTTGCAGGTATGTGGCAAGCACAGCGTAAATTTGGCAGTTTACCATGGAAAGAACTGTTGCAACCTGCAATTAACTTAGCTCAAAAAGGCTTTAAAGTCCCGCAAAAGTTACAAAACACAGCTAACTGGTATAAGAAGTGGATAGTAAATAAATCAAAACAACCGCTAAATTTTAACCAGTATTTTTCAGGTTTAGTTGCCGGCAAAATATTTAAACAACCAATTTTAGCAAAGACCCTAATAAGGATTGCTAAACATGGAGCTAGTGAGTTTTATACTGGCAAAACGGCTAAATATATTGCCAAGCAAATGCGGGAAAAAGGGGGGTTAATTACGGAAAAAGATTTAAAAACCTATCAAGCAAAATGGCGCAAGCCTATTGTTGCCAACTGGCTAGATTACCAAGTTGTTTCTGCACCACCTCCAAGCTCGGGAGGTATTGCGATAGTACAGCTATTAAAAATGAAGCAAATATTAGATAAAGAATTTAATAAAGAAAAATTAAAGGGCAAAAAACAAGGTATTGACCCTCTAGTGATAGAAACACATTTTTATGCAGAATTAGCAAAAAGAGTTTATGCAGATAGGGCTAAATACCTAGGGGATACAGATTTTATAAGAGTTCCAGTTAAACAACTTATCGCAGACAGCTATTTAAATAAAAGAGCTAAAGAAGTTAAGTTTGATAAAATATCTACTAGCGAAAAAATTAAACCAGGCTTAGCAGAATCATTTGAAACCACTCATTTTTCGATTGTAGATTTTGATGGAAATGCAGTATCTAACACCTACACTTTAAACATGCCCTTTGGCAGTGGCGTAGTTATTGAAAAAGCGGGTTTTTTAATGAATAATGAGATGGATGATTTTAGCACCAAGCCCAATGTTGCTAATATATTTGGCGTAGTGGGGGGTAAAGCAAATGAAGTTGCACCACAAAAAAGAATGCTATCCTCCATGTCGCCAACTATTTTATTAAAAAATGGGCAGGTAGATTCAGTAGTAGGAACTCCTGGAGGATCATCCATTATAACCTCAGTTTTTCAAACACTAGTCAATATAAAACAAAAAAACATGAATGCACAACAAGCAGTCGATTCCACAAGAGTTCACCATCAACTACTACCTAAAAATGTTATTGGCTATAACCCCAGCTTAGCAGAAGAAGTTAAGCAAGAATTACAGTTAATGGGTTATAAATTAAAACAAAACAATTACCTAGGAGATGTGCAGTTGATCACAAAACACAATAATAGCTGGCAGGCAGCCGCAGATAATAGGGGAAGAGGCGTAGCAAAAACTTTACAAAAACCCTAGTTTTCAAGTTTTTACCCCCCCCCCCCCAGAATTTTGTAATTTTATTAGAGCTAACTTCCGCCCTATA
>CAZMHA010000031.1:0-4645 GCA_964565985.1 uncultured Piscirickettsiaceae bacterium
ACCGCCCTTTCACGGCGGTAACAGGGGTTCGACTCCCCTACGGGACGCCACATTTTAAACCCACCATAATCACATGTTATGCGTGGGTTTTTTTATCTATAAATCAACCTAAATCAATTGAGACCATTTCAACATTATCAATAGTTTCTAGCAAATCTAGAATTTGACCAATATTTATATTTGAATCTATTTCTACAGAGAACTGCATAGTTACTGAACCATCTTTTTTATCAGAGTTTGTTTTAGATGAAGTAAGGTTAATATCGAATTTTGAGAAAAGGTTAAAAACATCTCTTAATAGTCCTTTACGGTCAAAACATAGGATATTTAAATCTGCATTAAAACTAGTCTTTTCAAAAGTTGGTTTGGTATTCCAATTAACACTTATTAATCTTTTTTGTTCATCATGGGTTAGGTTTAATATGTTATTACATAGTTTAGAGTGTACGGTAATCCCTCTCCCACGAGTTACATAACCTACTATGTCATCTTCAGTTGTTGGTTGACAGCAGGGGGCTAAGTGAGTAGCTAGTTGTGGAGCTCCCTCTACAATAGCTTTTAAGTCACTATTTTCTTTTGGTTCAGTGGTTGCAAATAGTTTTGCTTGCCTTGTTTTTTCACCTAAATCTTCGCGTGGAGTAATAAAGTTTTGAATACTGTTATTTAGCTGGCGTTCATTGATTTGACCCCTACCGATATTTTCAAACAAGATGGTTTTATTTTCCATTTTGAACTTGTCTAATATTTTATCTAAATCAATATGTTGAGCGTGTAGACGCTTAATTTCTTTGTTGTAAAGTGATTCACCAGCTTCAATATTAATACTTCTATCCTGTTGGTTAAACCATGACCTTACTTTTGTTCTTGCTCGGCTAGTTCCTAAATAATTTAGGTTTGGGTTTAGCCAATTTCTGCTCGGCGTGCCATCTTTTATGGTTAATATTTCTACTTTATCACCAATGTTTAGTACATAGGTAAGTGGAACAATTCTGCCATTTACCTTAGCACCTCGGCACCTGTGTCCTAACTTAGTGTGAATATTATAGGCAAAGTCTAGTGGGGTAGAGCCTTTACTTAGAGTAAATACTTCATCTGTGGGAGTCATTACATAGATATACTCAGATTGAAGCTCGGTACTTATTTCGTTAAGTAGGTCTGGATTATCGTTGTATTCAAGCATTTGTCTAACTAAATTTATGCTTTGTTCAAGACTAGAATCAATGTGCTTAGAACCTTCTTTATAACGCCAGTGTGCAGCTACTCCGTATTCTGCATTGTGGTGCATTTCTTGGGTACGAATTTGGATCTCTACGGTTTTATTGTCATCGCCATAAATTACTGTATGTATAGACTGGTAACCATTTTGTTTTGCTCTTGCAATATAGTCATCAAACTCTTTTTTTACATAATTCCAACGGCTATTAATCATGGCTAAAACTTCATAGCATTGTTCGATAGTATCTACATAAATTCTAACGGCTCTTAAATCATATAGTTCATCAATAGAAACATTTTTAGAGGACATTTTTTTCCATATACTATAGATATGTTTTGGACGACCAGTTATTCTAAAATGTTCACTTTCTTTAGCCATCTTATCTTCAAACATGTCCTTAAGTGTTTGAATTATATTGTTAATATACTCTTCACGCTCTACTCGTTTAGAGTCAAGTTGAGAAGCTATTTCTTTGTAAATGGTTGGTTTTAAATAACGAAAAGACAGGTCTTCTAATTCCCACTTTAATTGGGCAATACCTAAACGGTTGGCAAGTGGGGCAAAAATAAGTAGGCTTTCATTAGCGATTAAAACTTGAACTTCTTCTGGTTCATCTTTTAAATTGCGTAACCTTGCAACACGATAAGCTAGCTTAACAATCATCATTCTAATATCAGAGGTCATTGCTAAGAGCATTTGTCGCATGCGTTCAGTTTGTGATTGATTAGATATGCTAGAGCTACTAAATTCTTTAAAAGAGTTTAGTTTACGAATGCCCTTGGTTAATTCTGCAATTTCTTCACTAAACAAATCTTTAATAGTTTGTTCTGAATAAATTGATTCTAAATTTCTATCGCTAATTAAAGTAGCGATAACTGTACCTTCATCTAAGTTTAAGTCAGCTAAAATCAAAGCGACCTCAACACTATATACATGGCCCTTTTTAGGAAGATTATAGGACTCGAGAGCTATTTCACATGCTTTAATAGATAATGCTGAGTCGGTTCCTTTTTTAAAAACTTTAGTTTGTAATTGTTGAGGGGTCATTTTTTGTTCATTATTTGTAAGATGATAAATTTAACCATAAAAAAGCTTAGGATAGGCAAAATTTCTGTATATTTAGATTTGGCAATACTGTAAAATTATTGTTTTATTTAACCGCCTTTATTGGCTTGGTGCTTTTAATGATTTTGTCAGTGAAAAACTTAACCATTATGGTAAAAAACACACAATTAGTGAAGGATATCTCTTTTGATATCAATGAAGGTGAAATATTTGCCTTAGTGGGTGAGTCTGGTAGTGGAAAGTCATTAACTTCTTTAGCCATTATGCGTTTGTTAGCCGATGCTTTGTCTGTATCTAAAGGTTCTATTTACTTATGTTCTGAAAATACTCCACAGGATTTGTTTAGCTTAACAGAACAACAAATGCAAAAAATCCGTGGCAAGAGAGTGGCCATGATTTTTCAAGAGCCTATGACCTCCCTTAATCCTGTTATGAGCGTTGGTGACCAGGTTGCAGAAGTTCTACGGATACACATTGGTTTAAGTAAAAAGCAAGCTCGTAAAAAAGTTGTAAATTTGTTTTCAGAAGTAGGTATTCCTGAAGGTGCTGAACGATATGATTGGTATCCACATCAATTGTCTGGAGGGCAAAAGCAAAGGGTAATGATTGCAATGGCTTTGGCTTGTGAACCTGAGCTGTTAATAGCAGATGAACCAACTACAGCATTAGATGTAACTATTCAAGCACAGGTACTGGCTCTATTAAAAAAAATTAGAGATGAGCACAACCTTGCTATTTTATTTATTACTCATGATATGGGGGTGGTAAATGAAATGGCAGACAGGGTTGCTGTAATGAAAGAAGGCAGGATTGTTGAGCAGGCAGAAAAGCAACAGTTCTTTTCTAACCCTAAGCATGCTTATACAAAAAAACTACTGCAAGATGCAGTGCCTTCAAAAAACTTTAAAAAAGTAATTGCAACGGATAAGTTATTAGGCATTAATGATTTAAAGGTTCACTTTCCGATTAGAAAAGGAATTTTTCAACGAACAGTTGGTTATGTTAAGGCAGTTGATGGTGTAAATTTAAACTTGTATAAAGGACAAACCTTGGCATTGGTAGGAGAGTCTGGTAGTGGTAAAAGCACTATTGGGCAAGCCGTTTTAAAACTAATATCTACTACAGAGGGGCAGGTTTTTTTACGAGAAAATGATGGGTACATTGACCTATCAAAGCTATCTGACAAACAAATGAAACCCTTCCGTAAAAAAGTTCAGGTAATTTTTCAAGATCCTTTTTCCGCACTAAATCCAAGAATGACAATTAGTGATATTATTCGTGAAGGAATGGTTAGTTTAAAGATTGGTTCAGGAAAAAAAGTAGATCAAGATAGCCGAATAGACGAGTTACTAAAGCAGGTTGGTTTAGAGATTGAGCATAAGTACCGTTATCCACATGAGTTTTCAGGTGGACAAAAACAACGAATAGGTATCGCAAGAGCTTTAGCCGTTGAGCCAGAGTTAATTATTTGTGATGAACCAACTAGTGCTTTAGATGTAAGCGTAAGAACACAAGTTTTGGACTTGTTAGATGAGTTACAGCAAAAATATCAAATGACCTATCTATTTATTACTCATGACTTATCTATTATTCCTAAAATTGCTCACCAAGTCGCTGTTATGAAAGAAGGTAAAATAGTTGAACAAGGTAATGTTCAAGATGTAATGCAAAACCCACAACATACATATACACAAAAATTATTAAACTCTGCTCCACAGCTAGTACAAGAGGTTTATCAATAAAATGAAAAAAACTCTAATTATTTACTCGTCAGTAGATGGGCAAACTAAAAAAATTGCAACTGTAATAAGTGATAAAGCTAAAGAGAAAGGACTTCAGGTAACTTTAGTCTCACTAACTGATGTTGGCACCGTAAGCTTAATAGATTTTGATAATATTGTACTAGGTGCAGCAATTCGCTACGGTAAGCATAATAAAAAAGTGCACCAGTTTGTTAAAGCTAATAAGTTGTTGCTAGAATCCAAGGCTAATGCTTTTTTCTCTGTGAATGTTACTGCAAGAAAAGAGGGTAAAGACATACCTGAAACTAACACTTATATTAATAAGTTTATCCAAACAACTGCTTGGCAGCCACAAAACTTAGCAGTTTTTGCAGGTAGAATTCATTATAAAAAATATAACTTTTTTGATAGAAATATGATTAAATTTATTATGAAATTAACTAAAGGCCCAACAGCCAATGACACAAATATAGAATTTACAGACTGGAATAAGGTATCTAAATTTTGTGATGTAATCTATACCATGTAATAAAACTACTGATTTAATACTCCTAATTAAGTTTTTATCCCTCACCCCCCCCCAAAAAACACAAATAAAAATACATTTAATACTTAATTATTT
>CAZMHA010000031.1:4655-15617 GCA_964565985.1 uncultured Piscirickettsiaceae bacterium
TTAACCAATTAAAAAAACTCTCCGATTTAATACCCCAAAATATTTTTTACCCCCCCCCCCCCCCGATAAAAGCATGAACAAATAAGACCTATACCACTATTGCTTTTTATTTTGGAATAGTTTTTGCTTTATATTTTAAAATTACTATTAACTTAATTGTTAGTTTAAAAAGAGAACAAGGGCTATGAACCAAATTTATAAAACCACATCTTTAACCAATAAAGAACATTTTTTTAAAGAAGAAGACTTTATTATTAGTAAAACGGACTTAACAGGCAAAATTACTTATTGTAATCGTGGGTTTATGCGAATTGTTGGCATTAGTTATAAAAAACTTATAGGGGAAAAGCATAATATTATCCGTCATCCAGATATGCCTAAAACAGCTTTTCGTATGTTATGGAAAGCTTTAGGAGCAGATGAAGAATGGTTTGGTTTTGTAAAAAACATTTCTATAGATGGTGGTTTTTATTGGGTTTTTGCAAATGTTACGGCTGATAAACAAGGTGATGAGAAAATTGGCTATTATTCTGTAAGACGACCTGCTCCTAGAGGAGCAATTAGTGTAATTGAAGCCTTATATGCAGAATTAAATAGGATAGAGTCTGAGCAAGGTGTTGATGCGGCAACTAAGCACCTAGAAAGCATGCTAACTGAACAGGGCATAACTTATCGTGATTTTGTGATGAATTTATATTTTGAACATAGTTCAGAAGGTTTGGGGTAATTTATGAGTTTAAAAAGACAGCATCTTAGTAAAAATTCTCTTAGTATTGAGATTAAACTTAAGTTATTTTTGGGTATTTTCACATTAATTATTTGGGCATTATTCTTAATTGGTGTATTTTCATTCAAAGTAAGTCCAATTTTTTTAATTTTACCTTTTCTTATAAGTTTTATGTCTTTGTGGGGTATAAAAATATTTATGCGCCTAATAAGAGGGTTAGAAGCAATTTGTGATATTCTTTCTAAAGCAAGAAACGGCCACACATACTATAGAAACTATGATACAAGGGGGTTAGGAGAGGTTGGTAAGGTCGTTTGGGCAATGAATGACTTTTTAGACTTAGTAGAAACTTATTTTAAGGATGTATCATCTTGCTTTGAACATGTAGAGAAAAAAGATTTTAGTCGCCGTGTATTTTCATCTGGAATGCCTGGTACTTTTAAATTTTCTCTTATTTCTATTAACTCCGCATTAGGTTCAATTAAGGACTCTTATGAATTTGCACAAAAAAATAGGCTGTTAGGATCTTTGCAAAGCCTTAGTAGCAAACATTTGTTACCAAATTTAAGTAATACTCAAGAGGATTTAACACAAGTAACAGATCGTTTAAATTCGATAGTTGAGTTTTCAACTAAAAACAGTGAGGGAGCAAAAAATAGTTTACAGACTGTAAAGCAATTAGGTATAGGTCTAAATAACACGAGTGAGTCTATGCAAAAAATGGTTAAACGCAGTAAAATTTTGGAGGAGTCTAGTAGTTCATTAGAAAATACAATTAAGGTTATTAGTGACATAGCTGACCAAACAAATTTATTGGCATTGAATGCATCTATTGAAGCAGCACGAGCTGGTGAGCATGGGCGAGGTTTTGCTGTCGTGGCTGAGGAAGTACGAAACTTAGCAGAACGAACTAGCAAAACAACAAAAGAGGTTTATGAAGAGCTGGAAAGTTTTAAAAAAGAAATAAAAAAAGTAGTTGTTCAAACAGAAACTATTGAGCAAACTTCAGCAGAAACAAAAAAACAGGTGGAAGGGTTTAGTTTACAGTTTACAGAAGTAGAGCAGTTATCAGATAAAATACTTTTACAAATTAATGTTTCTAGAGACCAATTATTTGGAAGCCTGATTAAGGTAGATCATTATCTTTATATGCAAAGAGCTTATATTGCTGCAGAGAAAGAAGGCCAAGGAGAGGAAGCTCAACAAGCGCAGGTAGACTCTCATAATTGCCGTCTTGGAAAGTGGTATTACGAGGGGCAAGGTAAATTAAATTATTCAAATTTACCTGCCTATCAAAACTTAGAGAAAGGACATGATCAAGTTCATAATAGTGTTCATAAAGCTATAGAGTTTAGTCAAAAAGATTGGTTACATAATGATGAATTTTTAGAAAATACTGTTGCCTATTTTAAACAAGCTGAGGAAGGTAGCTCAGATGTTATAAAAAACATTAACAATATGGTTATAGAAAAGTACCCAGAAGAGTTTAAGCAATAAACTTTTAGTAAAATTAGTAATGTGGTGGTGGAGTTTCTTCCGCTATGTGTCTAATTCCTGAATCACTACTTTGTTTAATATTTTGTAACACTTTAAATAGAGTGTCTATTTTGTTTTTAAGTTCTAAAATATCTTGTTGTTGCAAAGATACTGTTTCATTAAGTGTTGCAACATGTTGCTCTTGATAACTTAGTTTTATTTCTAAATTTTGAATTTTAGTACTTAATTCTTCAGCCATGACATCTTCCCAAAATCTTTATTTTTCTTTAGTTCTACTCTATCTGAACTAGCTTTAGTTAGTGTAATTATTGTTTTATGTAACTCATCTCTTCTAAAATAATGACATTCAACTTTATCATTTACATCTAGTATTTGCAGTAGCTCATTTAGTTTATCTAAAGAGGTCATTTTATAGCCTTTAATAGCGACAATTTCATCACCCGCACTTATGCCAGCTTTAGCAAGACTCTGTTCATTCCAAATATGGATTACCTTAATACTTTTATTGTTTGTATTGGTTAAGTTAGCCCCTAGCTGAATAATTGTATTATTGTCTTCAGATATACCACCTAAATCTTTACTATTAGTAGCAGGTCGTAATTTAAAGTCAATTCCTAATGGCTTAAATAGTCTTTCAAAGTCTAAATCTTCGGTGCCATATAGGTATTTATCAAAAAAACCACTAAAGTCTATGCCCGTAACTTCAGAACAAATTTTTTCTATTTCAAACTCTGCTAGTCCTTTATTAACAATGCCATAATTTTTCCAAAGGTGTAATAAAATATCATTTAAAGACTTTTTATTATGGGTTTTTTCTCTAATGGTTAAGTCCAGACCTAGAGCAATTAAACTGCCTTTGGTGTAATAGCTAATGATGCTGTTAGTAGCGTTTTCATCCTGCTGATAAAACTTAGTCCAGGTTAGCCAACTAGACTCAGCAACGCTTTGTTGAAAACGACCTGGCATACGGTATACACGAGTCATTTCTTTAGATAATCGTTCTAGGTAGCTGTCAGAATTAACTATGCCAGCTAGGTTTAAAAATAGCCCATCATAAAAAGAGGTAATACCCTCAAACCACCAAAGTTGGTTGGTGTAAACAGGTTCATCAAGTTTTGCGGTTTGGTAAACCGCAGGTTTGATGCGTTTTACATTCCAACTGTGAAAATACTCATGCGAACATAGTTCTAAAAATTGTAGGTATTTATCGTTTGGATGTTCAGTATTTAAGTAGGGTAGGTTATTACGAGAGCAAAGCAGGGCGGTAGAATTGGTATGCTCTAAACCACCATAACCATCTTCGGTAACCATTACTTGGAACAAAAACTCTTCAAAAGGAGGGGGGGGGGGTAAAAAACCTAGTTCTATTTCACAAATAGCTATTAAGTCTTTTATTAATCGCTCTTTATCTAGCTTATATGCTTCTATTTTACCGGTTATTACAACACGATGTGGAATGCCAGATGCCTCAAAAGTTAGTTCCAAAAAGCTACCCATTTCAACAGGGTACTCAATTAAATCGCGATAATTTTTTGCTTGATATTGTCCAAATCCTTCACTATTAATTTGTTTTTTAGGTAGGGTGGTGGCAATTTTCCAGCTCTCATCTTCGGTAAAAGTGGATGATTCAATCAATACTGCACAAGCAGTTTGCTCTTGCCCTGTTACCTGCATAAATACTGAAGTACCATTAAAAAATGCATGGCTTTGGTCAAAATGTGCACCACGAACTGACAAGTCCCAAGCATAAACTTGGTAGTGTATTTGGATAGGTTCATCGCTTGCTGATACCTGCCACGATGACTTGTCTAGAGCATCAATATTAAGAATTTTACCGCTTATGGTTTGGGCGGTTATGCTAGTAAGATGTTTTGCAAAGTCTCTTATTAAATAGCTACCAGGTATCCAGCTAGGCAAACTTAATTGTTGACCTTCGGGATTTGGCTTATCTATTTGAATAGAAACATCAAATAGGTGCAGGAAAGGTTTGTTAGCAGATATTGTGTATTGGATTGCCTTCATGTTTTAAATATGAGGAGGAACGCAGATTTTTTTGTTCCTAATTGCCTGTATAGTTTTAAAAGTTAGGTGTAAAACTAAAGTCGCTAATATTGATAAAATTATTGCACCAATAAAAGCGAAAAATTCTATGCGTAATCTTTCATGCATAATAAAGCTCGCACTAGCAATAGCTGATAGGGGGAAGGTATATGCCCACCAAGAAAGGGCAAAAGGTATTTTTATAAAACGCAAAATTTGGCTACCTAATAGTAGGGTAAAAAACAATGCGGTGTAGTATAGAATACGCGCAAAATCATCTACTGGTTGATTTGGGTGCATTGCAAGGTAAGAAATAAAACCAATTGCAGGTGGGGCGATTAATATAAATAAAGTTGGCTCTAGTACTTTTAGCATTGGAGGGTGAAAGAATAATCTGTACATAACAATAGACTGTAAAACCAACCAAAAAACAAAACCTATACTAAAAAAGTACCAACTTAATTCCATAGGGGCAAAATTAACAGCTGCGATTGGGGCAACAATATTACCAACTACTGGAATAAACCAAGCAGGGGTCATTTGATGGATTTCCCACTTGTCGTGCAGTAACCAAGCCTGTACTATATAAAAGGTTAAGATAATATGCCCAACAGCACCCATATAAAATAATACGCTGGCAAATTCTTTATGTATGGGAAGGTATAGCACAGATAGCAACATTAAACTAATAGTAAAAGCAGGAAAGAAGTTCATAGCAACAGGGTGTGCAAGTTCTTTCATTACGGATGTGCGATACTTAATGAATTTGGCAATATAGAAACCAGCAATAACAACCATTAAAAAAGTAGTAACAAAGGTTAAAATAAACGCAATATTGGTGCTTATTTCTAAACTTCTAGCAGCATTCATGAAAGCAACTGTTAAGCCTGTAAAACCAAGGATAGAACCGAATAAAGATACTGGGAAAAATTGTAGTCTACTACCATTAGATGCATCGGTTGGGTTAGAGTCTGTTTTGTTTGTCATGTTTAATCTCTGTAATAATCGCTTTAATTTACTTTGGTGTTAATTCTTTTTGCCATTGGATTTGTACTAGAGCTCCAAATAAAGGGTGGTCAATGTAGTGCAATTGGTCAGACTTTATTTTTCTCGACTCTTTTATTTGAAAACGCCAAGAATGCGGTAATTCATCTATTGGTATATTTTGTTGGAGAGCAAACTTTTCTTTAACAACTTCTGGGATAACATGTTCAAGATCTAAATTAATAACTATATGAGGGTAGTTAGATTTATAAAAAGATACATAGCCCTCTAATCGGGACTGTAAGTCATTTTCAGGAGTAGCTTCAATAAGTATTTTTTTAGCATTCTCTTCATTTCTTGTTCTAAGTAGCCAGGTTTTGTGAAATAAAATTTTGTAACCCTTTTCTGTGGTCATCTTTTTAACTTGCTTATTAAGCATGTTTGACCTTTTTGATTGTGTACGAATTGTAATGGCATCATTCATATCTAATATATCAATGTCTTCAGGCCAGTATTCTTCTGTCCAACCTCTTATAGCAAGGGTTTCAAATACTACAACCTCTACTTTAAATATAGAAAACTCCTCTTTTTCTTTTTTAATATCAGCTTTTACTGTGCTTATAAAAACTAGGTTAGAAAGGACAAGTAGGATTTGTATTTTTTTAAACAACATATTTATTCTCTGATAGATGTGATAATTAATTCAATAGCTTTAGTTCGTTCTACTGTTTCAAGCATTGTATCGAAATATTTAAGTTCTGTTTGACCTTTTAAGGCATAATTTTTTGGATAGCGTTGGATTAACTGAACTAATTTAAGCCCATCAATATTTGATTGCGGGTTAAATAAAATCCGTATTTGCTTTTCATGAGCATCTATTTTGGTTAAGTTTAAAGGTTCGGCAAGCAATTTAATCTCTGTTGCAGAAAATAAATTTTTAACTTGAGTTGGCAGAAGACCAAATCTATCAATCATTTCAACCTCTAGTTCATTTAATTGGTTTTTGTTTTTTGCACTAGCAATGCGTTTATAAAAAACTAATCTAGAATGAATATCGGGCAAATAATCTTCAGGGATTAAAGAAGGCACACCTAACTCAACCTCTACCCCATGTTTAAATTGCAGATTAACCTCGGGTTTATTACCAGATTGTAATGATTTTACGGCTCTATCTAATAGTTCAGAATAAAGGGTAAAACCAATTTCAGCAATTTGCCCAGACTGGCCATCACCCAACAATTCACCTGCACCACGAATTTCTAAATCATGGCTAGCAAGCATAAACCCCGCACCAAGCGTATTATGTTTAGTAATGGCATCTAATCTCTTGGCAGCATCCTTCGTCATTAAAGACTTACCAGCGGTAAATAAATAGGCATAGGCTTTATGATGAGAACGACCAACCCTGCCCCTAAGCTGATGTAATTGTGCCAAACCAAACTTATCTGCACGGTGGATTAAAATAGTATTTGCGGTAGGAATATCAATACCAGTTTCAATAATAGTAGTACAAACTAAAATATTAAAACGGCGATGATAAAAATCATGCATAACCTGCTCAAGTTCCTTCTCATTCATCTGACCATGAGCTACACTTACCTTAGCTTCAGGAATAAGTTCACGGATATCCTCTGCCATTTTATTAATTCTATCTACATTATTGAACAAAATATAAATCTGCCCACCACGCCTTATTTCTCGCAAACACGCTTCTTTAGCTGTGTCTGTATTCCATTCCTGCACAAAGGTTTCAACTGCAAGGCGTTTAGCAGGGGGGGTTGCAATAATAGACAAATCACGCAAATCATTCATCGCCATATTTAAAGTTCTAGGTATTGGTGTCGCAGTCATCGTCATAACATCAACCTCTGCACGCATTTTTTTCAACTGCTCTTTTTGCCTAACTCCAAATCTATGTTCTTCATCAATAATAATTAAACCAAGGTTCTTAAACAAAGCCTCCTTTTGGATTAACTTATGTGTACCTATCACAATATCAACCTTACCCTCACGAGCATCCACAAGAATTTGTTTAGCCTCCTTAGCCGATTGAAAGCGCGAAAGACCGGCGATAGAAATAGGCCAATCTGCAAATCTATCACGAAAATTTTCTAAATGCTGTTGCGAAAGAAGGGTGGTAGGGACCAATACCGCAACCTGCTTACCAGAATAAGCCGCAATAAATGCCGCACGCATAGCCACCTCAGTTTTACCAAAACCAACATCACCACAAATTAACCTATCCATCGGCTTATCTTTTTTCATATCAGCAATTACATTATCAATAGCACTAGCTTGGTCAGGAGTTTCCTCAAAAGGGAAGCTGGCAACAAAACGGTCATAATCTTGGCTTTCAGTATTAAAAGCAAAACCAGAAATAGCCTCGCGTTGAGCATAAATATCAAGCAGCTCCGCCGCTACATCATGTACCTTCTCTGCTGCCTTCTTCTTCGCCTTCTCCCACCTATCTGAACCCAATTTATGCATCGGAGCAGTATCCGCATTAGCACCTGTATAACGGCTAATAAGATGCAAAGAAGTAACAGGAACATACAGCTTCGACTCACCAGCATACGCAATAGTAAGTAACTCCTGAGCTTCACCCTGTAAAACAAGAGTTTCTAATCCAAGATAACGACCAACACCATGGTCAATATGCACAATAGGGTTACCCACTTCCAACTCAACTAAACTAGAAATACTCGCACTAAAATCATTATGAGCCTTACTACGGCGCCTTTTTTGAATAACCGTAGTACCAAAAATTTGTGCCTCAGAAACAATACAAAATTCATCAGTTAAAAGACTATCTTCAAGTGGAGAAACCACAATTTGCAACCTATGAGAAGACTGCTGAAAATCAACCCAATTCTGCAACACAACAGGTTGTAAGCTAGAATGCTCCTTCCTTAAAATATCCAGCAAACTCTCTCTACGACCAGTTGACTCCGCACTAAATAAAACACGACCACCATACTGATCTAAAAAAGCATTCAGCTTAGCTAACGGATAATCACTCTTATTTTGTATAGATAAATCAGGGACAGATTTAGTATTAAAGTCCGCACTAATATCCTTACTAGGCTTGCCAGAAAAAGAAATGCGATGATATTTTTTTAACGCAGAAAACACCTCTGGCTCAGACTGAATTAACTGCTCAGGTTTTAGCACAGGATAATCAGGGTTATGTTGAGCAATATCAAATCTCTCCTGATAGTTATCCCAAGTTAACTTAATTTGTTCACTAAGATTACCATCATCAAAAAACAGCGTCTCCAAAGGCAAATAATCACCTAAAGTCGCAACCTGCTGATGAAACAAGGGCAAGTAATACTCTAAACCATCAAGGGTCTGCCTCTCATTAACCGACTTATACAACTGACTACTACGCGAATCATCACCAAACGAAGTTTTAAAATTCTGTTTAAAAAGAAGAACCCCATCCTCCGTTAAGTCATACTCCTTAGCAGGTAGCATCTCAATCTGCCCAATCTCTTGAATAGTACGCTGAGTTTCAGTGTCAAAACTCTTAATAGACTCAACCTCATCATCAAATAAATCCAAACGAAATGGAGTTTTACTACCCATAGGGAAAACATCAATAATAGACCCACGAATAGCAAAATAACCAGGCTCAATTACCTGGCTAGAGCGTTGATATCCACCGCGTTCAAGCTTGGCGGTAAAATTACCAATATCCAAAGTTTGATTAACAGATAAAATAAAAGTAAGCTTCTCAATAAAGCTTTGCGGAACAACCCTCTGCAAAAAAGTGCTAATCGGTAAGATTAATAAACCCCTCTGTAAACTAGGCAAACGATACAAGCTTTTTAAGCGCTGAGAAATAATATCCTGATGCGGAGAAAAATGGTCATAAGGCAAGGTTTCCCAATCAGGAAAACTAAGTACCTCAAAGCGACTAGAACCCTGCTGGTTAAGGTTATAAAAACCAACAAACTCCTCTAACTGACTAGCCTGTGCCGAATCATCAGCAAGATAAACCACTAAACTAGCAGAATTCTCAACCTTCTCACACAAAACCAAAGCCTTTTCCGCCAAGCTCTTTACCAACCAGTTAGAACGCTGGTTTTTAAGCGGAATAGATTGGGTATCAAAAACAGAAGAACGAGGCATTGCTAAGTAAATCCAAAAATAAAAAATATATTTTACAGCAAAAAAATCAAGATAAATAAAAGTACCTAGTTTTACCCAAGACATTACATAGAAAACTAGCACATAGCACCACCCTTTGCCGCTATATACAATTGCTAGATAAAGGATTTGAGTTTTATCATGATATTGAGGGGGGGGGTAAATTTTAAGTTTAGTGTCTATATTCTTGAGTATTTGTGGGTGCTAGTGTAAAGTTTATTTTTTTATACTATTTAAGACCTTAAAGGATACTAATGAGTTCACAATGGATTACAAGTTGGGTACTTTGGTTGGGGCATCATAAAAGAAGTATTGCTTTTTTTATTGCTTCTATTGGTGTTGTTTTAGCGGTTAGTTTGTTTTGGGTTGTGGGTAGTTTTGAGTTCCTTTTTATGGGAGAGTCTGGCTTGGTTTTACTAAGTATGCTGTTGATGTCTTTATTGGCAATTAAGTTGTTAGATTCTTTTAAGACTGCAATTTTGTTGTTGTTTGTTATGTTATTTTTGTATGTGGTTAGTAGTAGCATTTTGTTGTTACTTGGCTTTACTTATGACAAGTTTAGTGTGTTGGCTAGGGTGGTTGTGGTTACTATTATGATGAGCCATTTAATTCATTTTTTGGCGGCTTTATTAAGGGAGATGGCGCGGGGTATTCATCAGTATGATGCTATTGTTGATGCCTTGTCAATTACTCATCAACCAATTTTACTATCTTCTTTAACTACTATTTTCGGTTTTGTGGTGGTTTCTATTTTTAATGATTCGTTTAGCATTATGGCTTATCAGGTTATTATTGGTGTGGTTTTAAGCTATGTTTCTTTGTTGGTGGTTGTACCTACTATTCTTTTGTATTGGTTATTGGAGTTTAGGGTTGGTAATTATGCGGATAGGCATGGTTTATCAAGTGTATTAAAACTATTTAAAAATAGACCTACCTTTGCTTTTTTAAGTAGATTACTGTTGGTTAGCATGCTCGTGTTTATGTTAGTTAAGTTGTGGTTGGTAGTTGATTTTGTTAATGCTTTGTTGGGTATGTTGTTAATTAGTTTGTTATTGCTGCTAGTTGTTTGGAGAAGGCTTTGGATTACTTTGTCTGCAATGTTAATTGCTTTGTTTGCAGTTTTATTTGCGGTTATTGTTTTATCTTGGTTAGGGATTGTTGAGCAGGTAAGCCCTTTAGTTTTACTGGTTCCTATTGGTATTGTTTTGGATGATGTTGTGCATTTTTTCTCTCGTTACATTCGTGCTAGTAAACAACTTAGTGGAGGGTATGAAACTAGTGTGTCTTTTGCTTTAAGTAGCGTAGGCAGACCAATTTGGTTAACTAGTCAGTTGTTAATAGCTGGGCTTTTGGTTTTAATTTTTTCTAGCAGTTCGCTTGTGGTTGATGCTAGTTTAGTAACTATTTTTTCTTTATCTGTTGTTTCATTCATCATACTGTGGGTGTTACCTGCATTTATTTCCAATAAAAACAACAGTAAGCTTTAGATATAAGTAAAGAATATACCAAGACACTACTGTCCGATTTAAAACAAGCCTCCCTGAGCAGAGGCATCAAAATCT
>CAZMHA010000032.1:0-15394 GCA_964565985.1 uncultured Piscirickettsiaceae bacterium
GGCCGCCCCCGTGGCTGCTTGACCCTCCCCAACCCCCTGAGGGTTTGGGGGGGGAAAATTTAAAAGAAACCCCCCTGGGGGGGGGGGGGGGGGGTAAAAACCGTAAATAAGGTAGGAATAGAAGTTTTTACCGCTAAAGGAACAATACTCTTAACTAGTGTACAGCCAACTGGTAAAAAAGCCATGTCCGCTTACGACTTCGCCCAGTCACGAGATTTAGTGGGTACAACTCTTGGTTAATCAAAACAGCAATCAATCCCTTCCCAACTCTCGTTTTGTTGCTTTAAAAACTTGCCTGAATGTGGTGGAACATGGTCGCTCTTTAAGTCAGTCTTTGGGAGAGGGTTTGGCTCAGTTTGAGGATAGGAGAGAGAGGTCTTTTACTCAAAACTTGGTTTTAGGCACTTTGCGTTGGCAACTGCGTTTAGAGGCTATCCGTCAACAGTTGGTTAAAAAGCCTTTAAAGGCTAAAGATGCAGATGTTAATCAACTTATTTTGCTCGGTTTATATCAAATTATTTACATGGATACCCCAGAACATGCAGCGGTTTCGGAAACTGTTGCCCTAACCCAAAAACTACGCAAAGGTTGGGCGAGGGGTTTTATAAATGGTATTTTAAGAAATTTTTTGCGTGAACAACAAAATATTTTAGATGCGGTTGATGTAAAACCTGCTCATAAGTATAGCCACCCACCATGGTTTACTAAGGCTATGCGTAAGAATTACCCTGATAATTGGCAGGATATTTTAACCGCGAATAATCAACCTGCACCAATTATCCTACGAACTAATCAAATGCTACAAACTAGGGATAAGTTGCTTGATTTATTGGCAGAACAAGAGATAGAAGCCTCTGCCCATTTGAACTGTCCACAAGGTATTCAGCTAGCACGGTCAACCGATATTAGCCGTTTACCTAGCTTTGAGGGGGGGGGGTTCAGTGTGCAGGATGCGGCTGCCCAACAGGCTGCTGAAATATTACAGCCACAACCTAGTGAGTGGATTTTAGATGCTTGTGCCGCTCCTGGTGGTAAAACTTGTCACTTGTTAGAGGCTTCAAATAATAAAGCTAGGTTATTTGCCCTAGAAAAAGACCCTGCAAGAATAGAGCGGCTTTCGGAAAACCTATACCGATTGTCCTTGGCTGCAGAAGTGGAGGTTGGTGATGCTTCGCAACCTGATAGCTGGTGGAACGGTGAGCTATTCGATAAAATATTGTTAGATGCACCTTGTTCTGCAACAGGAATTATCCGCCGTCATCCTGATATAAAATGGCATAGAACTGCTGAAGATATCGTAGCTTTAGTAGCATTACAAGCGGACATCTTACTAGCTCTTTGGCAAACCTTAAAACCAGGTGGTACATTACTTTATGCTACCTGTTCAGTTTTACCAGAGGAAAATAGCGTGCAGATTGCTCGCTTTTTAGAAAAAACTGCCAATGCTAAACTAGTTCCTTTAAAGGTTGCTTGGGGTATTGAACCAGAAAACAAGCTAGGTCGTCAGATTTTGCCTGGTAAACAATCATCATCAATAAACTCCAATATGGATGGCTTTTATTATTGTTTGCTTGAAAAAATTAAAGCCTAATTATGAAAAATTTTTTAATGGTTTGTTCTCTACTATTAAGTTTTAATGCTTTTGCTAGTGAGCATGGTAGTGTTCATATTGCTTATTTACATACAAATATTAAGCACCAACAGCTAGAAGTTGACTCACAAGTATTTTTTAATCTTTCTGATAGGGTTAAAAAAGCATTAGAACACGAAATTCCATTACACTTCAATGTGGAATTCAGGCTAGTTGTAAAGAATAGTTTTCTTGGCTTTGATTATGAGGAGGTCGTTTTATCTAAAACACACCAGATAACTTTGCTATATCTTGGCTATGATAATAAATACCATATTTCAAACCAACGCAGCCAAATTAACCAGTCTTTTAGCCATTTAAACAGTGCTTTACGAACCTTTGGAACTATTGAAGGTTTTAATATCGTAAATCTAGCCAAATTGCCAAAAAATAAAGAGTACAGTATAGAGCTTAGAGTAAAGCTAAACCCTTGGAAACTGCCGACTCCTTTAATCATAGAATCTTTTACAAACTCTAGTTGGTTTTTATCTAGTAACTGGTATAAAACACGAGTATTAATTTAATGATATTGCATCAACAGCAGAGTTTTTTAAAACAATATGGTTGGTTAATTTCAATTAGTTCTACTTTACTAATTTCTTTAATTGTAATGAGCCAAGTTTTACAAAGTTCGGTGGAATTTGCTAAATTTTATGCAACTCTACTTCTAGTTAGTTTTATTGCTATTTCTGTACTTGTTTTTATGCTTTTTACAACGATACAAAGGCTAAGAAAAAACTATCGCGATAATGAAGCAGGCTCTAAGCTAACTAAAAAGTTAACTTTTTCAATTAGTTTAATTATTATTATCCCACTCTTAATCACCTACTTTTTCTCAATCACTTTTGTAAATAAAGGCATTGATCGTTGGTTTGATGTAAAGACCGAAAATGCGCTAACTAATGCCGTTAGCCTAGTTAAAATAACTTTAGATAACCAACTCCGTAATAATTTAAAAAGCACATTACAGGCGGCAAAAATATACCAACAAGACTTAGCAATCACCCCTGTTCTAACTATTATTAAAATCCGTAAACAGTTTAATATTAGCGAAGCTTCACTATACACAATCGGCGGACAACTATTATCTTTCAGTAATAAGTTTGCCAATGAAAACCTTCCAAAACAACTTAAACCATCGTTATTTCAACAACTTAGACAGAATAGAACCTATGCATCATTAGAAGACATAACTAGCGACAATGGTAACTATCAAATAATACGAGTTCTAGTTCCAGTTAATGACCTTGCCCATAAAAGAACCCTAGTTTTGCACGCTGTTTATACTATTCCAGAGCAACTAAGCCAGTTGGCAAAAACTGTGCGTATTTCTGCTAGTCAATATCAAGAACTAAGCTACTTAAAAGAACCATTAAAAACCAGTTTTACCATTATTCTTTCTGTTTTATTACTACTTACCCTAGTTAGTGCAATCCTCTTTACGATTAAGATAATAGAAAACCTAATTTTACCGATAAAAATACTTGCTAAAGGAACTTTAGATGTTGCAAAAGGTGATTATAGCGTGTCTATGCCCGTAATAAGCGATGATGATTTAGGTACTCTTACCCACTCATTTAATGACATGATTCAACAAATCTCTCTTGGTAGAAATGAAATAAAATTTAGCCACCAACAAACCAAAGCACAGCAATTATACTTACAAACCATTATTAAAAACTTAAACAGTGGTGTAATAACTTTTGATATGAATATGCGGCTTAAAACAATTAATGATGCTGCTAATAAAATCCTTAATGTTGATTTATTTAGCCAACTTGGTAAAGAATTAAAAGAAGTATTAAAGTTAGATAAATCAATTCATCTACAGCCTTTTTTCAATGATATTATGCCACTATTCAATAAAAACGACAAACCATGGAGTAAGCAAGTTACCTACGAGTGTTTAGAAGGGCAAAAAATCCTTTTAACTCACGGCTCAACCCTACCTAGTTTAGATAAGCAAATCGGTGGTTTTGTAATTGTTATAGAAGACATTACCGAACTAGTACAAGCACAGCTGCACGCAGCTTGGAGCGATGTAGCAAAACGCCTAGCTCATGAAATAAAAAATCCTCTAACCCCCATTCAATTATCTGCAGAAAGGCTTAATTACAAGCTCTCCAAAGATTTATCACCCAAAGGTCAAAAGTTCTTATCAAGAATGACAGATACTATTATCAGCCAGGTTGAATCGATGCAAGAACTAGTACAAGCATTTGCAGAATATGCAGATACACCAGAACTAGAAATAGCTCCGCTAGAACTTAATAAATTAATTAGCGGTATTGGTAGCATGTATTCTGACAAAAATTCACCGTGGCAAGTTAAAACTAAACTTGATGAAAAGTGTGAAATAATCCATGGTGATGCTTCAAAAATAAGGCAACTACTACACAATCTAATCACCAACAGTTTAGAAGCTTGCGAAGGTATTGAAAATACAATAGTTACCCTGTCCACCAAGTTTTTAGAAAATAAAATTCAAATTTGTGTGGCAGACAATGGCCCAGGCATCCCAGAAACAGCTAAGAATTGGATTTTTGAACCCTATGCAACAGATAAACCAAAAGGTACAGGACTAGGCTTAGCGATAGTTAAAAAAATAATTGATGAACATCGTGGAACAATTACAGTAAAATCTATTGATAAGGGTGAAGATAAAGGTACCAAATTTATAATAAGCCTACCGGATATAAAAGAAATTCTGAAGGATATGGAATGAAGCTAGGTAAAATTTTAATTGTTGATGACGAAAAAGATATCCTCAATTTAATGGCAGAAATTTTTACCGACGAAGGCTACAAAATTTATACCGCTGCTAACGGTCAACAAGCAATAAAATCTTGGCATGAAAACACCCCCGACATAATATTTTTAGATATATGGATGCCTGATATAGACGGAATAACCCTATTAAAATCTATGCTTGATAAGCAATCTCTTGGCAATTCATGCGTTATTATGATGTCTGGTCATGGCACAATCGAAACCGCTATTGAAGCTACCAAATTAGGTGCTTATGATTTCTTAGAAAAACCTCTGTCCCTAGCCAAAATTTTATTAAGCGCTGAAAAAGCAATGGAACATGTTCGGCTACACAATGAAAACCGTCAACTCAAACAAAAATTACCTGAACAAATCATGCCCGTAGGTAAAAGTAAATTAATACAACAGCTAAGAGAAACTATAGAACGCCTTGCCAAATATACAATGCCAGTATTTATTACTGGAGAAAAAGGCACTGGAAAACACCGATTAGCAGAAGCAATTCATCAACTAAGCGAACAGCAGAATAAGGTGCTAAATTTAAGTTGTGCAGACTATACATCCCAACAAGAAACACTACTAGGTACAGAAGAAAAAGATAGCGTAAAAAATAAAATAACTCGTGGGGAAATTAGTTTAGTCGATGGAGGAACTTTAATTCTTAACAACCTTGAACTACTAAACAAGCAAGGTCAAAAATTTATAGAGCAACTTATAAAAGATGAAAGCTACACTCGTATTGGAGCAACGCAAGCAACAGCAATTAACCTTCGTCTGCTTGCTATTTCTAACATTTCATTAGGTGAACTTAAAAAACTAGGTTTTAATGAAGCCATTACAAAGCGCTTAGAAATAATGCAGGTACAGCTACCATCTTTACGCCAACATACCGAAGACTTACCTGAGCTAATAGATTTTTTTGCCGACTACTTCCTAACTCATGAAGCTCTTAAATATCGCGAATTTGATACCTCTGCTATCAATATATTACGCCAATATAGCTGGCCAGGTAATTTTAAAGAACTTAAAAACTTGATCCAACGCTTACTAATACTTGGTACAGGAAAGGTGTCGGCAGAAGAAGTTAAAACCCTGCTAAAAAGCAACCAGCAGGATAACCAACCTTCTGTTACTAATGTTGACACTAGCATTAATTTAAAACAAGCTAAAGAATCATTTGAAGCCAGCTACCTACGACAATTATTAACAGAAACCGGTGGTTCAGTATCAGAAACAGCAAAATTATCAGGACTAGAAAGAACAAATCTATACCGAAAGTTAAGAACCCTAAATATTGACCCCAAAAACCCAAAATAAAGGTGGCTAGACCATGAATATATTAATATTAGGAGCAGGACAGGTTGGATCCTCCCTAACAGAAGTACTTGCCAAACAAAACAATAGCGTAACCGTTGTTGATTTAGACAATACTAATTTACAAAAATTACAAGATAGATTCGACATCCGTACCGTAAATGGCCAAGCTTCCAACCCAGATGTATTAATACAAGCTGGGCTAGAAGATACCGACATACTTATTGCCGCAACCCAGCGAGATGATACCAATATCCTTGCTTGTCAAATCGCCCATATTCTGCACAAAACACCCACTAAAATTGCACGAATAAGAGATGATAGCTACCTAAAACATCCTGAACTATTCGACCAGGAAAAAAATAGTGATGCAATACCTATAGACAGCTTAATTAGCCCAGAAACTCTAGTTAAAGACTATATTATGCAACTTATTGAATACCCTGGTGCATTGCAAGTGGTTGATTTTGCGGATGGTAAAGTGCGGATAGTAGCAATCCGTTCTAAAGCTGGCAGTATGCTGGTAGGCAAAGAAATTAGAGAAATAAAACACCACCTTCCTAAAAAAATACAAACCAGAATTGTTGCCATATATCGTCATGGAGAAGTGGTTATGCCAACAGGCAACACTATTATTATGGAAAACGATGAAGTGTTTTTTCTTGCAACTCCAGAAGATATACCAACGATAGTACATGAATTAAGAAATGACAAAATAAACCCATCTCGTAACATACTTATTGCAGGTGGAGGTAATATTGGTTTTAACCTAGCTAAAGAGCTAGAAAAACAGCACCAAGTTAAAGTAATTGACCGTGATATTTCGCGAGCTAGGTTTATTGCTGAATCGCTAGATGATGCGATTATTATTCATGGAGATGTTGCCGACAAATCTCTATTAACTGAAGAAAATATTGACGAAATTGACTTATTTATAGCTGTAACTAACTCAGATGAAGCAAATATTATTTCAGGAATGCTTGCCAAAAAACTTGGCGTAAAAAGAGTAATTTCTTTAGTTAATAATCAATCCTACATTGATTTAATTCATCTAAACAGCATAGATATAGCAATATCCGCTCACCAAATAACAACTAGCCACCTGCTACACTATATGCGTGAAGGAGATACGGTAAAGGTATCAACCCTGCGTAGGGGTGCTGCAGAAGCGGTAGAAGTAATAGTACATGGTAGCGAAAATAGCTCAAAAATAATTGGTAAGAAAATAGGTGACATTAACTGGCCTGCAAATATTACTATTGGCTGTATTATCCGAGAAGAAGAAGTTATTATTGCCCATAGAGACATCATTATTGAAGCTGAAGACCATGTTGTTTTATTTTTAACCGATCCATCTAAGTCAGAAGAAGTAACTAACTTTTTTTCTACTAAAGAAAAGAAAAGCTGGTTTTAACGAGAAATAGATATGCATACAAAACTTATTTTTAGAATTCTTGGTTTATTACTAATGGTGTTCAGCTTAACGCTTATTCCACCCATTATTATTGCTTTTATTTATGCCGACGGAGGGCTACAAGAATTTTCTCTATCCCTTATTTCTCTATTAATCGTTGGTGCTATGATGTGGTATCCCACAAGAAGAGACAGTCACGAACTAAAAATTCGTGATGGCTTCCTAATTGTAGTCATGTTTTGGTCTGTACTTGGGTTTGTTGGGGCAATTCCTCTTTACTTCTCAACCAACACATTTATGTCTACTACCGATGCCATATTTGAATCCTTCTCTGCACTTACCACAACAGGTGCAACAGTTATTACAGGGTTAGACACCCTACCTCACTCCATGCTTTGGTATCGCCAGCAACTGCAATGGTTAGGAGGCATGGGAATAATTGTACTAGCCGTAGCAATTCTACCTATGCTAGGAATAGGTGGCATGCAACTATACCGTGCAGAAAGTCCTGGCCCAGTTAAAGATTCCAAACTAGCCCCCAGAATTTCTGAAACCGCCAAAGCACTTTGGTATATCTATCTAGGATTAACTGTCTCCTGTGCAGTAAGCTATAAAATAGCAGGAATGAGTTGGTTTGATGCTTTGTCCCATAGTTTTTCAACTGTTGCAATTGGAGGCTTCTCTACACACGACAATAGCATTGGACACTTCCAAAGCTTACAAATTGAAATAGTTGCCATGGTCTTTATGATACTAGCAGGAATTAATTTTGCCCTACACTTTACCGCCTTTCGCAATCAATCAACCCTTCCCTATCGTTTAGATCCAGAAGCAAAATCCTATATTGGCTTACTACTTTTTGGCGTAACCGTAAGTACCGTCTACTTAGCTCTAAACAGCGTCTATCCTAGTTGGCAAGAAAGCTTAAGATACGGAGCATTTCAAGCCATATCCCTAGCAACCACCACAGGGTTTTCTAGCACAAACTACGCAATTTGGCCTGCATTTTTACCAATATTACTATTACTAATGAGCTTTATTGGTGGAAGTGCTGGCTCAACAGCAGGGGGTATGAAAGTTATCCGCATAATACTGCTGGCAAAACAAGGGGGACGAGAAATAATAAGGCTACTTCATCCAAATGCACTTATGCCAATTAAGTTAAACGGCAAGGTAGTTCCTGACCGAGTTATTACCGCTGTATGGGGCTTCTTTTCACTATACATAGTATCCTTTATTAGTATTATGATGATACTGATGATGCTTGGACTAGATCAAGTTACTGCATTTTCTGCAGTAGCAGCCACCATTAATAACCTAGGCCCAGGGCTAGGTGAAGTTGCAACCAACTATCAAAACCTTTCTGACCCAATAAAATGGGTACTAACCTTCACAATGTTACTTGGACGATTAGAAATATTTACCCTACTAGTACTATTTACCGCCGCTTTTTGGAGAAAATAAGTGTCACAAGATAAACTAGCAAAGAAGTGGGATAAAAAATACCTAGCAAGCCAAAAAACCACCGAAGTAAAGCCTGCATGGCTATTAAAACATCACGGCCAACACCTACCATTAAAAGGAAAAGCACTAGATTTAGCTTGTGGTCTAGGTGGCAATGCACGCTTTTTAGCTATGTGTGGTCTAACGGTTGATGCCTGGGATATTTCTGATGTTGCCCTAACTAACCTAAACAACTTTGCAGCAATTAATCGGCTAGCAATCAGCCCCAGCATTTGTGATATTGAACAGATGATATTTCCCTATCAACAATACGACATCATAATTATCAGTAACTACCTTAATAGACAAGTTTTAAAACAAATACCACAGGCATTAAAACCTAATGGCAAACTATACATACAAACTTTTCTACTACCCATACAAAAAAATGCTCCTAACAACCAAAGCTTCTACCTAACATCAGGAGAACTAAATAAACTACTACCAACACTAACTACAGAAGTATATGGTGAAGGACAGCTAGGCAAAAACAGATGCGGCTGGTATATTGGCAGTAAAGTAACTAAATGAACAAAAACTAATAATAGAACAGTTTTTATCCCCCCTCTAAAACTAAAAAAGCCAGTAGAAAATAACTTTTCTACTGGCTTTAATTTTTTTAGCTTTAATGATAAAGATTTATCGATTAATCTCTAGAATCTATTATCAGAAAGCTGTTCTGACATAGAAATTACTTCTTTAAATCTTTCCAAAGTTTCCTCTGCTGATACTATCATCTCATCAGATACCACCGCAAAACCACGACCATGCTCACCCGCTCTAGCGGCCTCAATAGTTGCATTTAATCCCAACAAATTAGTCTGTTCAGCCACTTCATTAATTAAGTCCGCAACTTTTTTACCTGAACCTTTTACATTCTCAAATAAATTTTGGATTAATTTAGTTGAACTACCAACCTTTTTAGAACTTTCCTGTATAACTTTTGCGGAGTCCTCAACCTGTTTAGCACCTTCTTCGGCTCTCTCTCCAACTTCCTTTGAAAGCTCAGATACTTTATATGATCCTGCAATAGCCATTCCCTGAATATCATTAAGAGACTGATTAGAATTAGTTGTAAAGTCTCCAGCACTCGTCCTTATAATATTAACCATATTATCTAAACTAATTCGTAATTTCTCAATATTTGCCAAAAACTCCAATTAAAAACATTTTACCTAAGTAATTATATTTACTAAAATTAAAATAGGTTTTTTAGGGGGGGGGGGGTAAAAACCTCTAGTACAGCTACTCTGCTAGCCTTACTCGCATAAAAACTGGAAACTTAGGTTTACCAGTTTTAGTAAAACCATAATATTTAAAAGTAATAATACTACCTTTAGTTGGGGGATTTTTCCGCTCATCTCTGGTTAAACCTGTACCAATATTAATAATCATCTTATTAGCAAGCTCACAAGTTAAAGAACCAACCAAACCAGAAAATTTACCCGCTCCCTCCTTATAACCAACCAATAAACACTCCGCATCAGTGCTCTGTTTTACCTTCAAATCTTGGCTGGAACGCCCAGTGTGATAAGCAAGTCTGCCACTACGAACAACCAAACCTTCACCTTTAACGGCAATAACTTCTGCTAAGCGTTCTTTAACATGTTCTGCGGAGCGAACTAACTCTTGAGTAATAATACGGATAATTCTCTTTGAACCAGGATTATCCTGTAAATATTTTTCGACAACTTGCAAACGCTCCAACAAACCTCCCTGCTGATTAGGCACATCAAAAATATGATATTTAACTCTACTCCAGCGGCTATCAGCTTTCTTCCGTAAAACAATAGACTGGATAGTTTCAAAATCATTCTGAATTGTCCATAACTCCCCATCCAAAGCAAAAGAAGGTAAAGATTTTATAAAATATGGCGGAGCATAAATAACATTACCATTTTTAGTCAATAGCTCCTTACCCGTCCAAACGCCACGAAGACCATCCAACTTCTCACTCATCAACCAACCAGATAAATCTTGCTTATTATCGTAGGTTTTAAGCAATAACAAATCTGTTGCGTAACTACTAGGGCTAAAGCTTAACAAAAATAAAAGCAGAAAAACAAAACCTTTTATCATAAGAATTCTCGTATTTAAAAAACAAAAAAACCGGTCAAGACCGGCTTATTTTTAAAAAATCTAAAGCTATTTTTTATTTTTATCTTTTTTCTTATCTTTACTCTTAGGTTTCTTACTAGACTTAGACTTTTTACTATCTTTACTTTTAGAACTTTTACTAGGCTTAGATTTTGAAGTTTTACTGCTGTTAGACTTACTAGTAATACCACTATTAGAACCTTTTAGTGAAAGAGAAGACTTGTTCTTTTTAATAGTAGATTTACCAATACCCTTTACATCAGCCAAATCACTAACCGACTTAAACTTACCATGCTTTTTTCTATACTGCACAATAGCCTTTGCCTTTTTAATACCAATACCCACCAAACCATCAGATAACTGCTGAGCAGAAGCCGTATTAATATTAACATTAGCTGCAGTAGCAGGAAGTAAAAAGGTAAAAAACAAAACAAACATCAATGAACGCAACATATACAATCCTTTTAAAATAATAATAAAATCAAACGCAAACTAAACTTAACACAAATAATAATCAATGCAAGAAAAACTTATACAATTTGGCTTCCTAGCATTGTTTCCTGAATATAAAAACTGTCTAAACAACTATTCCCCTACCAATACCGATATATTTAATTTCATTTTCTGCCATATTTTTAGGGTCATATAGATTACGACCATCAAAAATAATGGGGCTTTGCATTTGTGCTTTTAACTTATCCAAATCTATCTCTATAAATTCCTGCCACTCTGTAAGCAAAAATAAAGCATCTACCCCTGCTAGTGCCTCGTATTTATCATCTACTAAATTAAGCGCTTTTTCATCTGTAAAAAATGATCTAAAATTTTCTTTAGCAATCGGGTCATAACCAACCACTGTTGCCCCTTGTGCAATTAAACTTTTTACCAAAGATAAACTAGGTGCATTAACTACAGATGCGGTATCAGGCTTAAATGATAACCCCCAAACCGCAAACTTTTTTCCCTCTAAGTCATTATCAAATAAACGCCATGCTTTACGAAATAGGACTTCTTTTTGTATTTCATTTTCAGATATCGCTGCAGATAGTAAATTACTATCAATACCTTTTTCTTTAAAGGTATTAATTAACGAATCCATGTCTGCGGTAAAACTAGGTCCTCCAAATCCACAGCCTGGATTTATATAGTTAAAACCAATCCTTTTATCAAAACCTATACCTTCACGAACCTCGGCAAAATCTACGCCTAATAATTCTGCACCATTTGCCAATTCATTAATCAAACTTATTCTAGTAGCCAAAATAGAATTTAAAGCAAATTTTGTATATTCAGCAGCCCTTGTACTCATTAGGTTAAGGTTATCTTTATCCATACAAAAAGGTAAAAATAGCCCAGTTACTTTTTTTAAAGCCTGTGGGTTGTCTCCACCCAGAATAATTTGTTCTGAATTTAAAAAACCATCTACCGCAGAGCCTTTTATTACAAGCTCAGGCATTGCCAATACATCTACCAAAAAACCAACTTCTCGCTGCTGAAACAGCTGTTTAATAACCTCTTCAAACTCATTCGCTTTACCCACCGAAAAAGTAGATTGATTAATTACTAAAATATCCTTTTTAGCAATATTTCCAATTCTTGCTACTAAGTCTTCTACTAAGTTTTTAAGCCAAGGGGGGGTGCTAATAATAATAACATCGGCATGAGATATTGCTTCATCCCAGTCAGAAACATAAACTAATCTTTGCTCTAATATTTGTAAATTCAGTAAGCGACCTAAGCCTGGTTCGCCACCAGTTAAGCTTGTTCCTCCTGCACACTGACCAACAGGTGTTTCCATTGAAACTAATAAAACATGGTTGCCTTCTTTAGCTAAAGCTCCGGCCGTAACTAAACCAGATAATTCACAACCAAATACACTAATCTTCATTGCTTAACCCTTTTAATTAAAGCACGGGTCGAACTATCAAGTCCTGTTAAAGACACTTCACCAGCAAGGGCTTTTCTAGTATCTTTAGCAATTAATTTGCCAAGCTCTACCCCCCACTGGTCAAAAGGATTAATATCCCAAATAACAGACTCAACAAAGGTCTTATGCTCATACAAAGCAACTAACTGCCCAATGGATTTTGGAGAAATTTCATCTAGCAAAATAGTATTAGATGGCTGATTTCCAGGGTATTTTTTAAATGGCGAATCGAACTTATTCCTTAGGTTTTTAGGAATAGCATTATCACCCAACATCAATACTCTTGACTGAGCAAAACAATTGGCTAGAGTAAGTGAATGTTGTTCTAGTAAAGACTTATCAACACTCCCTTCTGCTTGTCGATTAAAATCATCGCGAAAAGTAATTGCAATAAAATCGCTAGCGACACTTTGTGTGCCTTGATGCAATAATTGATAAAAAGCATGTTGTGCATTTGGACCAACTTCGCCCCACAAAATAGGGCAGGTTTTATAACCCACCTTATTACCCTGTCTATCAACAGACTTTCCATTACTTTCCATTACTAACTGCGACAAATAAGCTGGCAAATATTTCAAACGAGCGTCATAGGGTAAAATAGCTTTCTTTTGAATATCTAAAAAGTTCACATTCCAAACATCAATCAAAGCTAACATTACGGGCATGTTTTTTTTAAATTCGGTTTCGGCAAAATGCCTATCCATCTCAGCAGCACCAGCCAGAAACTCTTTAAAACCTTGCATACCTATCTTAATAGCAATAGGCAAGCCTATCGCTGACCACATGGAATAACGACCTCCAACCCAATCCCAAAACAACAACTGATTTTTAGTAGGAATACCCCACTCTGTCATCTTATCTGCACAGGTAGAAATACCAATAAAGTGTTGGTTACAAATGTTAGATGTCAACCTCTGCTTAAGCCAACTCATTGCGGTTTCTGCATTAGACAAGGTATCGATAGTAGCAAAAGATTTTGAAGCCACAATGAATAGAGTTGACTCTTGGTTCAAGTCTCTTAATAAATTAGAAGTTTGAGTACCATCAATAGAAGAAATAAAATGCAATTTTACAGGAGACTTAACAGTTTGCAAAGCATGAGTAACCATTAGGGGGCCCAAATCAGAACCACCTACACCAATATTAACAATATCCGTTATTGCCTTACCAGTAACCCCCCGCCAATTTCCTTGACGAATTTTAGTCGCCATCTCTTCCATCTTTGCAAACTCTAGGGTAATATCATCCTGTAACAAGTCTGCAACGGAGCCCTTCTTAAAGTTATCAGACCTTAGCGCCGTATGTAAAGCAGGGCGGTTTTCCGTATTATTCACCTTCTCTCCGCTAAATAACTTCGTAATCCAACCAGATAAATCCTGCTCTTCTGCCAGCTTTTCTAAAAGGCTAAGAGTTTCTGCATCAACCCTATTTTTAGAAAAATCAACATACATCCCCCTAATCGCAATAGAGCACAAGTCCATACGATTAGGCTGCCCAATTAAATCAGATAAATGCATTTCTCCCATACCATTATCATAATGAGTTACTAAATCTTGCCAAGTTTTAGAAGAAGTTATCGACATAAATTTAAACTAAATATCCTTTAATGTAGTCTTTAAAAAATCTATAAATGGCGTTTTCAAGGTATTATCTCGCAAAGCATAATCTACATTTGCCTGCAAGTATCCCAGCTTATCTCCACAATCATAACTTTTGCCACCAACAAACTCAAACCCAAACATGTTCTCCTCTGCCAACAATGCATCCATCGCATCAGTAAGCTGAATTTCACCACCAACACCTGCTCCAGTTTGCTCTAATAACGACATAAGCCTAGGTGTAAAAATATAACGACCAACCACAGACAAGTTAGAAGGAGCGTCTTCCATACTAGGTTTTTCAACTAATTTAGTTATTTTTACCCCCCCCCCCTCAGATTGTACAGCGGCAATACCATACTTCTCAACATCCTCTTTAGGAACAGTTTCCAAAGCAATCGTACTAGTTTTATTCAATTCATACACAGCCATCATCTGCGCCAAACAACCTCTATCAGCATGATACATCAAAACATCAGGCAGCATAACCGCAAAAGGTTCATCATCAGCCAACACAGCTTTAGCACACAAAATAGCATGCCCAAGTCCCAACGCTTCAGGCTGTCTTACACTAATTATTTTCACTCCCTCCGGTAAAATTCCCTCAATTAAAGCAAGACGCTCCGCTTTTCCACGAAGTTTTAATTCTGACTCCAACTCATAATTTTTATCAAAATAATTTTCAATAGCCGACTTACTAGAATGAGTAACCAAAATAACTTCTGTAATTCCCGCCTCTGCCGCCTCTTCCACAATATACTGAATCAGAGGTTTATCAACCACCGTCAACATTTCTTTAGGGATAGATTTAGTAGCTGGTAAAAACCTAGTACCTAAACCAGCAACGGGTAAAATAACTTTAGTAATTTTTTTCATAAAAAGATGTTCTTTTAAATAAATATAACCTAATGTAAAGTTAGATTATAAACGACTATAAAAAAGAAACCTATTATTGTTTGTAAGGGATTGTCTGAATAATATAAACTATTTCGTGATGAACATCACACTAACATTCACTGATTTCTTGTACAATAAACTAAATAATTACACAGAAAAATCATAAGAGAACCATGATAAATAAAATAAAACCCAATTTGAATGGGCAAAGTTTCGCTCCAGTAAAAGTGGTATAAAGATACATA
>CAZMHA010000033.1:0-2399 GCA_964565985.1 uncultured Piscirickettsiaceae bacterium
CCCCAATATCTTTATTGGAAAAACCCGACACAGACTGGTATTCTATGCCATAACCAGCATTTCCTGATGCCATCGCAACTGGGCTGTTAAACTTTAAACCTGCAAAATTTACTGATAAATCTACCAAGGTGTTACCTCTTATGCTACATATTATTCTTTATGAACCTGAAATTCCGCAAAACACGGGGGCTTTAATTAGATTGTCTGCCAATATGGGAGCTCATCTACATTTAATTAAACCCTATGCTTTTGATTTGGGCGAAAAAAAGGTTCGTCGTGCTGGTTTGGATTATGCTGAACTGGCAAATTTACAAGAACACGATAGTTTAGAGGCGTGCCTGACAAAAATAAAACCCAACCGCGTTTTTGCACTTACCACAAAAACAGATAGATATTATACGCAAGCTAAAGCCAAAGATGGTGATGCTTTTTTATTTGGTCCAGAAACAAGAGGATTGCCCGCAGAAATTATTGCATCTTTACCGCCAGAACAACGATTAACAATTCCGATGGTTGCGGGAAGTAGGAGTTTGAACTTGGCTAATGCTGTTTCTATTATTGCCTATGATGCTTGGCGTCAACTTGGCTTTAAATAATGAGAAACAAAATAACCATCCTTTAAAGTTTTATTGAAATGCCAATATTAGACAAGTATAATAAATGTAAACATTCAACTACAATAAGGCGAAAAGATGAGTCAGACTGTTTCTATCAGACTAGATGAAGATATCCTCAGCGAACTAGCGAAACTATCTAAGATTACCGACAGGTCAAAATCTTGGCTAATGGGACACGCTGTTAAGCAATATGTACAGCATGAATCTTGGCAGGTCGAAGCCATAGAAAAAACTCTCGCGAAGGTTGAAGAAGGGAGCGCACGATTTGCTAGCCATGAACAGGTTTCGGAATGGCTGAATAGCTGGGGAACGACCGACGAAAAGAAAAGTCCTATATGCAAATAAAATGGGAAGAAGATGCTATTTCTGACTTAATTAACCTACGAAATCACATCCAACAAGAAAACCCAACAGCAGCAGAAAAAATTGCACACAAAATACTTAACTCAATCGACACCCTTATCGAACACCCTCTACTAGGTAAAGCGGGCAGAATTCATAAGACTAGAGAATTGGTTATTACAGCCAGCAAGTATTCCATAATTTACAAAGCAGAAGCAGAAAACATAACAATCCTTAGGGTTTTTCACCAGTCTCAACTCTGGTAAATTGTACTCATCAAACACTCTAACCGCGCTCATTCAGTATCTATTATTACCTATGATACTTGGCGTCAACTTGGGTTTAAAAACTAAGAATGGGTTGCTATTATCTAGGCAATAATATCAAGTAGGGTTCCTAGATTATCATCGGCGGCTTTTAACGCTTTTGCAGAACTTTGCACTAGTTTTTCGTCTTGAGAAAGTGAAACTAAATCTCCAGTAGTATCTGGGTTATTAGGTGAAGCTAGCCTTTCTGAACGCTCTTTTAAGTTATCAAAACCCTGTTGCATTCCTTGTTGTGCTGATGATATTCCTGAAATGTCCATAAGCTACGCCCTATTCTTTTATATGCAGGATAAAAGTTTAAACCTTTTTTTTCTTAGATGCAAGTAACTGTAAATAGATAACAATGCTAATCCCTGCACTGCTAAATATCATTGCCATTACTACAATTTGATACCTTACTGCTACTAATGGATCTACTCCTGACAATATTTGCCCAACCATCATGCCTGGTAAGGATACTATCCCTACTGCTAGAAAGCTGTTTACTCTTGGTATCATCGCGGTTTTAAATGCTATTTTTCTTGCTTCATTGTATGGGTTGGTTTTAATTTCTTTTTCAAAGCGTTCTGCTGCTAAGGAGATTGCGTCCATTGAGTTTGCGTAGAGCATTCCTGCTATTGGAATAACAAATTTGGGTTCGTAAAAAGGGCTTATTTCTAAAACAATCTCTATTACCAAGTATAGATTAATACTCCCTCCAACAGCTATTGCAAAGAATATTTTAGTGTAGGAAGATAGGTTTTTTTTGGTGACATTTCTTAAAACGATAAAGCTAGAAACTATCACCATAAATAAAATAATAGCAAAACCAACTAACCAGCTATCTGTTTGAAAAATATAAGTTAGTAAGTAGCCGACTAGGATTAACTGGGCAACCATTCTTAGGGTGGGGTATAGAACTTCTTTGCTGTTTTCTACCCAAAGGTAATAAAAGTACCCAACCAATATTAATGGCAAGAGTATAAAGAGTAAGTTTATGACTGGAATTAATTGCATATAACTATTTTACTACTTTTTTAAAACAGAACTTAAAAACTATGTTTTTCAGGGGGGGGGGGGGGGGGGGAAAAACCTCGTATTTAGTGCTATTTCCTCGTTATCACAATCCCTACCC
>CAZMHA010000033.1:2409-15166 GCA_964565985.1 uncultured Piscirickettsiaceae bacterium
TATTTTTAAAATTTTTTATATATTTTTTTTATTATTTAATAAAAAAAAAAAAATTTTTTTGTTTGGGGGGGGGGGGGGGGGGGGGGGGTAAAAACCGTGTGTTTAGGGCTTTAACCTTCTGATTTAGAACTTCTTGATAGTAGGTTTTCTACTGCTTGTTTTGTGGTTATTTTATTGGTTACTAGTTCAAATACTTGTTTTGCTATGGGTAGGTCTAGGTTTAGGCTTTGGGAAAGTTGGTTTATTATTTTTACGGCTTTTACTCCTTCTACTACCTGAGCAATTTCATTTTGCGATTCTTCTAGGCTCTTACCTTTAGCTAGGGCTAAACCAAACCTGCGGTTTCTTGATAAATTATCATTGCAGGTTAGCACTAGATCTCCTAAGCCTGCAAGCCCCATTAGGGTTGATTGTTCAGCCCCTAGTGCTAAGCCAAAACGATTTATTTCAGCCATTCCTCTAGAAATTATGGCAGCTTTTGCGTTAGCTCCCATGCCTAAACCATCACTAATTCCTGTAGCTATGGCTATTACATTTTTATAGGCCCCCCCAACTTCTACCCCTGCCATGTCTGCTTGTGTATAAACGCGAAAGTTTGCATGGTGAAAGGTATCTGCCCAATATTTTGCTTCTTGCTGGTTTTTAGATGCACTAACAATGGCTGTTGGCAGTCCTTTAGCTACTTCTATTGCAAAGGTTGGCCCTGATAGCACGGCGAAACCTTTATGGTTTGGTAGCTGTTGTTCTGCAATTTCGTGAAGTAGTTTTTTAGATTTTGGTTCTAGCCCTTTGGTTGCCCAAGCTAGGTGAAAGTCTGTATCTTTTTTGCAAGAGGCTACTTTTTCTAAAGTTTCTGTAAAAGCATTGCTAGGTACTACCAATAAAACTGCTGAGGATTGCTGTAGGGCTTGTTCTAAATTACTAGTTACCTTTAGATTGTCTGGTAATGGGTAGTTAGGTAGATATTTTTTATTTTCTCTTTGGCTGTTTATTTGTTGGGCACTTTTTTTAACATATGCCCATAGTGTAACCGCATGCCCTGCTTTTGCTAGGTGAATAGCTAATGCTGTGCCCCAAGCTCCTGCCCCAAGGACGGTTATGTTTTCCATCTATTGCTTTGTGCTCTTTTGTGCTTGTTGCATATGATTGGCAAACATGGCATCAAAATTTACTGGCTCTAATAATAGCTGTGGAAAACCACCTTTAGTAACTAGATCAGAAATGGCTTCTCTAGCAAAAGGAAATAGTGTGTTTGGGCATTGTACTGCTAGTAAATATTGTAAATTTGCCTCATCAAAGCCACTAATTGCAAAAATTCCTGCCTGCTCTACTTCGCATAAAAATGCGGTTGTATCTTCTACCTTAATGGTTGCTGTTATGCGAATCATCACATGATGCACACCATCTTCAAGTGCTTTTGCTTCAATATTTAGGTCTACTTCTAGCTCTGGCTTAAATTCTTTTAGAAAGATTGCAGGGGCATTTGGGGATTCAAATGAAATGTTTTGTGTATATATTTTTTGAGTTTGAAAAACCTGTGTGGTTTCTTCATCCGTTGCTTTTTCATCGGTTGCTTTGCCATTACTTTTCTCTGCCATTTTTTCATTCTCTTTTGCAATTATTTTATCTAGTTCTCCTGATTTATCTGCCGCAGATAAATCATCAAAGCCACCGATATGATTTTCGCCTACAAAAACTTGTGGCACGGTATTTCGTTTAGTTTTTTCTTCCATTTCTTGCCAAAGTTCGCTGTCGGCACCAACATCGATGGAGGTGTATTCTAGTTCTTTACCATCTAGTAGTTTTTTTGCCATGGTGCAATATGGGCAACTTTTAGTGCAGTAAATAATTATCTCAGCCATAATCAACTTCCTTTTTTAACTTTTTTTTGCTTTTTCTTAGATATTGGTTTATTGATTGGTAAACCTGCATTTTGCCAAGCCATAATTCCACCACTTAAATTATGCACTTGTGTATAACCGCTTTTTACTAGGTTTCTTGCCGCTGCTGCGGAGCGAGAACCTGTTGCACAATATAATAAAATTGCACTATCTTTTGCAAGGGATGATTTTTCAACCTTGCTAACAATCATCTCTGCAGATACATTTTCTGCTTCACCAATATAACCTGCTTTAAATTCACTAGCAGTTCTAGTATCAAATAATTTTGCATCTTGGTTGAATAATCTTACTGCTTCATCCGTGTTAACTGATGTATAACCTGATATTTTGTCGCCAAAATAGCTAGACGCTAGTATTCCTGCAATCACTCCTAAAGCGATAAATAAAAACACTTGCTCTTCAACAAACTCTAAAAACATTTACATTCCTTCTCTACATTTTTATCAACGGGTGATTTTACCAGTGAAACTAGTTACAATAAAGGTAATTTATAAATGAAATACAATTGATAGGCAATAGAATGAGCAAAACAAAAAACAAAACTACCGTACAAAGACGCCCTACTGGGCTAATTATCCTTGATGGCTGGGGCAAAAATGAAGACAAAACCTATGATGCAATTCAACATGCTAATACCCCAAACTGGGATAATTTATTAAAAAACTATCAAAACACACTAATAACAACCTCTGGCAAAAGAATTGGGCTTCCTGAAGGACAAATGGGCAATTCAGAAGTAGGACACATGAATTTAGGTGCTGGTCGTGTGGTTTATCAAGAACTAACCCGTATTCAAAAAGACATAGATGATGGCCGTTTCTTCCAAAACAATGCTCTGCTAAAAGCTATGGATTCTGCTGCAGACAGAGATGAAAAAGTACATATTATAGGCTTGCTATCAGATGGTGGCGTTCACTCACACATTTGCCACATTAAATCTGCCATAAAAATGGCGGGTGAGCGTGGTGCAAAAGTTATAGTCCATGTAATTGTCGATGGCAGAGATACTCCGCCAAAATCTGCACTAAAATACATTAACGAACTTGAAGACTATATGCAAGAAATTGAAACTGGAAGAATTGCCTCAGTTGTTGGTAGATACTTCGCACTAGACAGAGATAGCCGTTGGGATAGAGTTCACCAAGCCTACGACCTTTTTACCTGCGGAGAAGCCGAGTTTAAAGCAGAGTCTGCCGCCAAAGCGGTTGAAGAAAGCTATGCACGAGGAGAAACTGACGAATTTGTCCAAGCAACTGCAATAATGAATAAAAGTGGTAAAAAAACCAAAATAAAAGACGGCGATTCAATCATCTTCATGAACTTCCGCTCAGACCGAGCAAGGCAACTAACTAAAGCATTTATAGCTGAAGATTTTGCCGACTTTCACCGTTGTAAAGTACCCAGTTTATCTGAATTTGTGACACTTACAGAATACAAAAAAAGTTACGAAAAGTTTGGTGCTCTAATCGCATACCGACCAACCAAAATGCGTAACACCTACGGAGAATATGTTGCCAAAAAAGGGCTAACACAACTGCGCATAGCAGAAACTGAAAAATATGCCCATGTAACATTTTTCTTTAACGGCGGTGTAGATGAACCCAACGAAGGAGAGTACAGAACGCTAATCCCATCACCACAGGTAGCAACCTACGACTTACAGCCAGAAATGAGCTTGCCAGAACTAACCGTAAAACTAGTTGATGCCATAAAATCAGGCAAATACGACACCTTTATCTGCAACATTGCAAACCCAGATATGGTTGGGCATACTGGAGATATGGACGCCTGCATAAAAGCCGCCGAAGCAGTAGATTATGCACTAAAAGAAATACTAGACGCCCTAAAAGAAGCGGGAGGGGAAGCAATTGTAACTGCCGACCATGGCAATATGGAGCTACTATACGATGTAGAAAATGACGCACCACTAACCGCCCACACCACATTCCCTGTTCCCCTTGTTTACTTTGGAGAAAGAGAATGTTTTATAAGAGAAAATGGTGCACTTTGTGATGTTATCCCAACCCTATTTAATATGATGGACATAGGACAACCAAAAGAAATGACTGGCGAAACCCTTTGCCATTTTAAAAATGATTAATATGCTTTAAAACCTAATCCCGCTTGCTTTTATAGGGGGGGGGGGGGTAAAAACCCCTGTTTATAATGGTTTTGAGTATTTAGCTCTAGATATTTAAACTAGGTCTTCTACATTTCTGCCCGCTTCTTTGCGGTAAAAATTGTATCTTTCGCGCATGCTTGGGTCTACTACATAGCTAATAAGCGTTTGCTCTAAACTGCTGGCGTTAAAACCGTAGCTGTCTGCAAAATTCTCTTCTGTTATTAGATCTTTTTTAAGCGTTACTACAAAATTTTCACTGATTGATTTTAGTAGTGATAGCCTGCCTAACTTAGCTTGTATTTTTGCCCCTATATCGCACATTGGGTAGATGATTGCGGGTGTTGTTCCCATCATTTCTTTTATCATGCTTGCTAGTTCTTTAATGCTTAAACGTGTGTCTCCTGCAAAAATTAGTTTTTTGCCGATGGCATTTTCGTCAATTATTGTATCGACAAAAGCTTTTGAGAAGTCTTTTACTGCTAGTGGTTGTACTTGTGTTTTTGGGTTTGCTACTGCTAGTAAAAATGATTGTATTCTCATTTGTTTGCTAATTATTGCGGTGGTTTGGTCTCCAATACCTATTAGCATGCTAGGTTGGGCAATGGTTGTGCCTGTTTTTACGGTTGATGCTATTATTTCATCTACTTTTCCTAGTAGGTATGAGTATTTATTTGTTTCGTCGTCCGCGGTGGCTCCTATCTGTGATAGTGATAAAAAACGCTGTACATTGGTTTCTTCTATGGTGTTTTTTATTAACTGGATGGTCGCAATCATGTTTTCATGTGGCATGTTTTCCGTTATTGCTGTCATGTCGGCAAAGAGGTTTATTACTATGTCGGTATCTTTAAGTAACTTGGTTAGTTCTTCTGCGTTGATGTTCATCATTTGGTGTAGTGTTGTTTGTGGAAATAGTTGAATGTCACGATGACGGTCTGAGCGACGTACTACTACTTTGGTGGTGTATCCTTGTTTCGATAGTTCGTTTATAACTCCACGCCCTACAAAGCCTGTGCCTCCAAAAACAACTACATTTTTACCTAGTAATTTTAAGTCCATATCTTTATTCTTTTTTTAGGTTTATATTGGGGTAAGGATAATGAAATCGTGACTTAAGGTCAAGTTAATTATTAAATTATGGGTTTAATAAGACATAGTAATAACTAACATAATTTCATGTTAGTTATTGTCGTTTCTCCCTTAATTTAGCTGTTAAAATACCTGCCAAAAATAAAGGGGAAAAACTAAATATGTCTAAGGCTGTCCAAGTTTCTGCTTTCAAAACTTCTAAAAAAAATGAGCTTTATTTGTTTGTTCCTAAGCAGAAGGATAATCAAACTGCTCTTGATAAACTATCAGATGAGTTGCTTGTTATGTTTGGCGAGCCTGAACATATTTTTGACTTTGCGTTGTCTGAGGGTAAAAGTTTGCCTCGCTCTAATCCAAAGGAAGTTTTGGATTCTATAAATAACAAGGGGTATTACATACAAATGCCTCCTGGAGAGGTTGAAAAAATTAGCGATATACATGCTCCTCCAGAAAGATTGGATAATATTTTTTAAACTATACTGAAAACAAATATATAATACTGAAAGAAAAACTGAACAACCTTGTGCAAAGGTGTCTTTTAAAAATAACTGGGGAAACAACATGGCTTTTACTTTACCTGAACTATCTTATGACTACGATGCTCTAGAGGTTTCTATTGATGCTCGTACTATGGAAATCCACCATACTAAACACCATAATACTTATATTACTAACTTGAATAATGCTATTGCAGATACTGAACATGCGGATAAATCTTTAGACCAATTAATGGCTAATGCAGGTTCTATTTCTCCTGCAGTACGAAACAATGGTGGTGGACATTGGAATCACTCTTTCTTTTGGGAGGTTATGACTGGTGATAGCATGGGTAAACCTGAGGGTGCTTTGGCTGATGATATCAATGCAACTTTTGGTAGCCTTGATGATATGAAAACAAAATTTCAAACCGCTGGGGCAACTCAGTTTGGTTCTGGCTGGGCTTGGTTAACTGTTTCGGCAAATGGTAAGTTAGAAGTTTCTTCAACTCCAAACCAAGATAATCCTTTAATGGATGTGGCCAATACTAAGGGTACTCCTATCCTTGCTCTTGATGTTTGGGAACATGCTTATTATCTAAGGTACCAAAATCTTCGCCCTGCGTATATGCAAGCTTGGTGGGATGTAGTTAATTGGAATAAGGTTTCTGAACTTTATAATACTGCTAAGTAGGTAGTAGATATTTAATTATAGTCCCCATTTAGGTTGTTCCTAAATGGGGATTTTTTGTGTTTTACTTAAGGGTTCCACATGAAACAACTGGTCGCTGACATTTTATTATCTGTTGTTGATAATTTAAAATCTACTGGGGTATTGTCTGCTGAATTTGAACCAAAAATTGTGATAGAAATTGCAAAAGATAAAGCCCACGGAGATTTTGCTACCAACTTGGCGATGATGTTAACTAAGCCTATTGGCAAACCTCCCCGTGAGGTTGCTCAGTTACTTATTGATGCGATGCCTGAATCTAAGGTAATTACTAAAGTTGAGATTGCTGGCCCAGGGTTTATTAATTTTTTTGTTGATGGATCGGCTAAGTTTGCCATTATTAACAAAATACTAACTGCTAAAAATAGCTTTGGTAGCAGTAACTTTGGGCAGGATAAAAAGGTATTAATCGAATTTGTTTCTGCTAACCCTACTGGTCCTTTGCATGTTGGGCATGGTCGTGGAGCCGCTTATGGTGCTAGCCTTGCTAGCCTAATGCAAACTGCAGGCTTTAAGGTAGAAAACGAGTATTATGTAAATGATGCTGGTCGCCAGATGGATATCTTAGCTACTTCAACTTGGTTGCGTTATTTGGAATTAAATGGCGAGCAAGTTAACTTCCCTAGCAATGGTTATAAAGGCGAGTATGTTGCAAATATTGCTATGCAATTAGTTGCTGAACATGGCGATAAATTTATGGCAAATATTGCTGATGTATTTGCCGGCGTTGCTGATGATGAGGTTAAAAATGAACTGGAAAAAACTGTTTCTGGTGATAAAGAAAAACATATTGATGATTTAAATGTTAATGCCAAAAAATTATTGGGTGCAGAGAATTATCGTCTCATTTTTGATAAGGCTTTAAACTTAATTATTGCGGATATTAAAGATGACTTGTCGGGTTTTAAAGTAAACTTTGATACTTGGTTTTCTGAACGCTCTTTAATGGATACTGGCGTGATTGATGCGGCAATAAAAAAACTGCAAGCTGCAAATAAAATTTATGAAAAAAATGATGCCTTGTGGTTTAGATCAACCGATTATGGTGATGAAAAAGACCGTGTAGTTGTGCGAGACAATGGTTTAAAAACTTATTTTGCTTCAGATATTGCTTATCACCTAAATAAATTGCAACGAGGTTTTGATATTTTAATTGATGTTTGGGGGTCAGACCACCATGGTTATGTGCCACGAGTAAAAGCTGGTATGCAGGCAATGGGAACCGACCCTAAAGCACTAGAGGTTTTATTAGTGCAGTTTGCTATTTTGTATCGTAGCGGTGAAAAACTAGCTATGTCCACTCGCTCTGGACAGTTTGTTACCCTAAGGGAATTGCGTGAAGAAGTGGGCACAGACGCTGCACGCTTCTTTTATGTGCAGCGCAAATCTGAACAGCACATGGACTTTGATTTAGACTTGGCAAAATCGCAATCAAATGATAACCCTGTTTATTATATTCAATATGCACATGCTAGAATTTGTCGCGTATTTGAGCAGGCAAAAGATAAAGGTTTTAGCATAGATATTGACGCTAATGCTTTCGATAAAAACTTGCCCGATAGCGAAAAAGAAGCTGATTTGGCAAGCTTATTAGCTAAATATCCAGACATTATAAACCGTGCGGCTAAGGCTAGAGAACCACATCAAATTGCCTATTATTTAAAGGACTTAGCACACGGTTTGCATAGCTATTACAATGCCTGTCAGTTTATTGTTGATGATGATACTCTTAGAACGCAACGCTTTACTTTAATTAGTGCAGTAAGGCAGGTGTTACAAAATGGTTTGGCAATTATTGGTGTTTCTGCACCAACTAGCATGTAGGTTTTAGATTATGGCTAGAGATTATAAACAACAACGAGTAATGCCAAAACGAGAGTTTAAAAGAAAATCCCAGACCACTACTCAACCAAAAAGTGCTAGTGGAATTTCTTTTACTTGGCTAGTTCTGTCTTTGATATTAGTTGCTTTAGTTACTTTTTTCTTAACGAATATATCTAATAAAGAAACTACTAAAGATGCAAATTTACCCCTAAAAATTGAGATTGTAGAGCCTGCAGAAATAATTAATAAAATAGTAGAAGAAAAACCAGAAATCGTAGAGCCCGCCGAAAAGAAGATGTCTTATAGTTTTTATAATGCCTTGGCAGAAAGCGAAGTTGTGGTAGATGTTGAGCCTATTTCAATCAAATTAAAGTACCCTTATTTTATTCAAGCAGGTACTTTTTATAGTGAAAAAAATGCTTTAAAGGAACAGCTCCGTTTAGCAAAATTTGACCAGCAATTAAAAATTTCAGAATTAACCACTAAGGTTAGGACCTATTATAGATTAAGAGTAGGCCCTTTTAATAACCGTTTAATTATGAATAAAAAGCGTAATGAGTTAAGAAGAATAGGCTTAGATACGCAATTAATTCGTAGCAGGTAAGTCATCTTCTGATTTAACATTGTTACGGCCACTTTCTTTTGCCAGATATAGTGCTTTATCTGCCCTATCAATAAATTGGTCGATGGTTTCTTCTGCACGGTATGTGGACACCCCAAATGAAGCAGTAATCTGTCCAAGCTCTTTAGTTGAGCCTTTTCGTTTTAGTTTAGCTTCTTGAATACTATGTCTAATTTTCTCTGCCCTTTTCAGAACTGATTTTTTGTTTGAATCGGCAATAAGTATTGCAAACTCTTCACCTCCATAACGACTTAAGCTTTCATTTGGCTGTTTTTGTTTTTTAATAATACTAGTAAAATAGCGTAAAACACTATCGCCAACAAGATGGCCAAAGTTGTCGTTAAAACGCTTGAAGTGGTCAATATCTGTCATAATTAAAGATAAGCTTTCTGGATTATCTTTAGCGTCTTCTGTTAGTTCTACAATAGTATTGTTAAAAGATTTTCTATTGCCTACTTCTGTAAGCTCATCTGTCATTACTTGCACTTTAGCTTCAATTAACTGTTCTCTTAAATCTGTTATTTCATCTTGAGCACCTAAGATGTAGTCGTTAAAATTAGTAGTTGCATCTCGCATAGAGTTAGCTGATTCTAGTACCTTGCTAGTTAAGTTTTTTAATTGCTTTTGATCTAAATCTCCATGAGAAAGACTATTATGTGCTTGTGATAGTTCTTTTGTTTGCTCTGATAACTTATCACTCCATAAATCCATTTTTTTGATAAGAGAGTTGATTAAACGCTTTAATGAACGGTCAAACTGACTGTCTGCTTCATCCTCTTCATCTAAATACTCTTTATATAATCGTTTACCTAACCGGTCGTTATAACCAAATTGGTCATTTAAAGCAGCATCCATTTCTTGGCGAAAATGGGGATTATCACCTTTTAGGTAGTTGTACCAAACATAGTAGTTTAATGGTGTAGGAGAAATGTCTTTTTCTTCAAATATTTTCATAATTTGGCTGAAAAGTCTTTTGGCCTTTTCTGGAATGTCTTCTAAATTTATGAGCATCTTTTGTTAGCCTTTTCTCTTCTAAATTAATACAATTTTACACATTTTTTGAGCAGTTTATTAAAAATAACTACTTAGTTCTAGTATAGTTATGATGTAAAACTAAAAACAGGCATAAAGATGATAAACAGTAAACAAATTAATGCTATGGTTGATGCCGTAGCACAAGCAATTCCTGAACAATTAGGAAGCCTGCCAGAAAATTCTAAAAAAAATATGCAGGCAACATTAAATAGTATTTTCAAAAAAATGGACCTGGTAACTAGAGATGAATTTGATATTCAAAGCAAGGTATTAGCAAAAACTAGAGCAAAATTAGAGTCCTTAGAAAAACAACTTACAGATATCGAATCAAACTTACAAAAATAAATAACTATGACTAGCTACTCATATCTTTTAACTAGAGCCTTCTCTGGCATGGAGTCCCCACAGGTTCAGGTAGAAATTCATGTGACAAATGGTCTACCGCAACTTTCTATGGTGGGCTTGCCTGAAGCTGCGGTGAAGGAAAGTAAAGATAGAGTAAGGTCGGCAATTTTATCAAGCGGGTTTGATTTACCGGCTAAGCGAATTACCCTTAATTTGGCCCCTGGTGATTTACCAAAACAAGGCAGTCGTTATGATTTGTCTATTGCTTTAGCAATCCTTTCTGCCACAGGTCAAATTACTTTGCCGACCGAAATAGATAGCTATGAGTTTTATGGTGAGCTGTCTTTAAATGGTGAAATAAAATTTATTACTGGCTTATTACCTGCTTTATTAGCTGCTAAAAAACAGCATAAAACTGCTATTATCCCTAGTGACAATCTATCTGAAGCAAGTTTAGTTGAAGGCTCTACTGTTTATGGAGCTAAGCATTTACTTGATGTTGTATCTTTCTTACAATCACAAACCCCACTAGAGCTGCCTGATACAAGATTAACAGAACAAGCAAATTACAATGAAGATATTGCAGATGTACAAGGACAAATTCAGGCGAAGAGATTATTAGAAGTTTGTGCATCAGGAGGACATTCTCTCCTAATGATTGGCGAACCAGGTTCTGGAAAGAGTATGCTTGCAACGCGTTTATTAACGCTGTTACCTAACTTATCACAACAACAAGCAATTGAAACCGCAGTAATAAAGTCTGTTGCAGGCATTCCCATTAGTACAGAAACTTTTATGCAAAGAGAGCTAATAAGCCCTCACCATACTACTACTGCCGCAGCTTTAATAGGGGGTGGCTCAGGAAATGTACCAAAACCTGGTGCTATTAGCTTGGCAAATAACAGTATTTTATTTTTAGATGAATTACCAGAATTTAGGCGCGATGTACTAGAAGCATTAAGAGAGCCATTAGAGTCTAAAAAAGTTACAATTTCTAGGGTAAATGGTCATGCTACATATCCTGCAAATGTACAACTTATCGCAGCTTGCAACCCAAGCCCTAGTGGGTTTTTTGCCGATGATAGCTTGGGTAGATGTAAGGATACTCCTGAACAAATAGCTCGGTACATGCAAAAAATATCTGGCCCTCTATTAGATAGAATTGATTGCCATATTGAAGTTAAGCCGGTTTCATTTTCTCAGCTTCAAACTAAGGGAAATTCTAGTGTTGAAAACTCAGCTGCCGTTAGAAAAAGGGTTATTAAAGCACATAATAGACAGCTACAACGCCAAGGAAAACTTAATACTGAACTGGTTGCTAAACAGATAGATAAATTAGTAGCCCTAGATGAAAAATCAACTAGGCTGCTAGAAAATGCAGTTAATAAGCTGGGACTATCCGCTAGAGGATATCATCGTGTACTTAAAATAGCTCTTACGCTCGCAGACATGGAGGCAACTACAGTTAGTACCATGCATATTGCAGAGGCACTATCTTATAGAAAGTTGGATAAACTATAAATGGGTTCAGAATCCATATTAATAACGGCGTTATTAGTTGGCTTACTAGGTGGCGTTCATTGCATGGCAATGTGTGGCTCTGTGGTAGGTTCGCTTACTTTTAGTTTAAGACCAGAAGTTCAAGTTAGTTATATTAGGCAAATACCCTACCAACTTTCCTATAACTTTGGCAGAATTACTAGCTATACCATTATAGGAATAGTGTTTGGTTGGCTAGGAAGTTCTATAACCAACCTAGCCGAATTTTTACCCATACAGCAGGCTTTACAAGTTTTTGCTGGTCTGTTTATGATAGCTTTGGGAATGTATATCGCTGGGTGGTGGAATGGAATTGTTGTAATTGAAAGGCTAGGTGGCGGGATATGGAAAGCATTAAAACCATTATCATCAAAGATGATGGTAGTTAGAACTCTTCCTCAGGCACTGTCCTATGGCTTTGTGTGGGGTTGGTTGCCCTGTGGTCTGGTATATAGCATGCTAATTATGGCATTATCCACAGGTTCTGCAATAGATGGTGGCTTAGTTATGTTTGCTTTTGGTTTAGGAACTTTGCCCAATTTAATGTTAATGGGTTCTTTTGCTTTTTTCTTTACTCGTTTATCAAGAAACTTAACTGTAAGAAAATTTGCTGGTTCAGGAATTATCTTAATGGGGTTTTGGCAAGTTTGGCTTGCCTACTCCATCTCGGTGTCTCCTTAAGGAATCGCTTAACAACTAACATAATTTCTGGCAACTCCAAGTTTTCACCTACAAGGCATCATTTTGTAGTAATAGCTAGCTATTGCAAAAAATGATAACGCAGTAGGTGTGAACTTGGCTAAGCCCCGAAGGGCGAGGCTTATAGCCCATCACTTCGTCGTTATGTTGCTTGGCAATGGAATAACCATTGTCTGCGAAACATGCCTAGAATTGACTAGCTAGAAGACTTGCAGAATTTTATGTTAGTTATTAAGTGTTTCCTTAAGGAATAACTTAATAACTAAAACACAAAAAACCCTTCTTTTTAACACCTAACCCCTTGAAAATGTTATAATATTAATCATATAAAAGGCTCTTCTCCGCTTTGTTGAGTGAAAAAAAATACCTATACCCATA
>CAZMHA010000034.1:0-14655 GCA_964565985.1 uncultured Piscirickettsiaceae bacterium
AGAGTTTTGAAAACTTAGTTTTCCTGTTGCTAAAGCTCTAATCACAATAGTGGCGGTTTGTGTTCCTGCTATTCCTCCCATACTTGCTACAATTGGCATAAGTATGGCAAGTGCGACAATTTGTTGGATAGATGCTTCAAAAAATCCTATAACAATTGAGGCAAAAATTGCGGTTAGCAAGTTTAAACCTAACCATAAAGAACGCCGTTTTGCTGACCTTATTGGTGGTGCGAATAAATCATCATCTTCACTTAAACCTGCACTTGCCATTTGGCTTCTTTCAGCTTCTTCACGAATAATATCGACTACATCATCGATAGTAATACGACCTAGCAGTATATTATTGTTGTCTGTTACAGCAATGGAGATAAAGTCATTTTTTTCAAATATATGGGCAACATCTGTTTCTATAGTTTCTGCGGTAATAGATTGTTTAAATTCCATTAATTCAGAAACAAGCATTTCTTCATCATTTATTATTAATTTGGTAATTGGCAAAATGCCTTGGTAAAAACCATTTCTATCTCTTACAAATAAATCTATGGTTGAGTGTGGGATAGATTCTAGTTTTCTTAGTAGTCTTAATACGGCGCCTAGAGTTACATCTGAACGAATAGATATAAAGTTGGCAGTCATTAAACCACCGGCAGTATTATCTGGGTACATTAGAGCGGTTTCTACTGCACTTCTAGTTTCTTCATCTAGGTTGTCCAGTATATGTTTACGGTCTTCTGCTGGTATTGCTTGAGCAATATCGGTGATGTCATCAGTTTCTAAGTTTTCTGTTAGTTCAACAATTTCTTCTTTATCAAGCTGTTCTAATAATGAAGCGGTAACTTCATCATTGGTATGGGATAATACATCTGCTTGTAGCTCACGATTTATTTGTTGCCATAATTCATGCCTGGCTTTTGGTGGAGTGGCTTCAAGAATTTCTGCGATTTCTTCATCGATAAGTCGATTAATAGTTTTTTTAACATACTCGTAGTCCTTATTGTCAATAGCAAAAATTAGCTTTTCGGCTAGTTCTGTTTCATCTATTAGACTTGAAGTATTTGGCATTTATCTGTATTTCCATTTGTAAAAAAAGGGCTTAAAAGCCCTTTTGTTAAGATTGTTTAGAGGTTTTTTAAGCTTCTACATCCTCTACAATCATTTTTTTAACACCACCTGACTTTTTATGGTGGCTTCCTATTTTTTCTTTATGTTTAATAATTTGGCGATCTAGTTTGTCGACTAAGCCATCAATAGATGCATACATATCTTCAGTAGTATGCTCTGCGAAGAGGTCTTTGCCTGATGCGTGTACGGTTGCTTCTGCTTTTTGCCCTTGTTTATCTACGGATAATATTGTGTGAGCAATGGTAACATGATCAAAGTGACGGGTTAATTTTTGCATTTTCTCGGTAACAAAACTTTTTAAAGAATCAGTGATTTCTATATGGTGACCAGTGATGTTTATTTGCATAGGCTACTCCTTAGGTTTTATTTATTATTTGAACTTGCAATTTCAGTATAGCACAGTGAATTTTTTTGGCTAGATAATTATTGGATAAATACAGACATTAACAACCGCTAATTATTTAAAATCTTTACCTAGGTAAACTCTTTTTACATTTTCATCATTAAGGATTTCTGCAGGAGTTCCCTTGGCTAAAATCTTACCGTCACTTAGTATATAAGCTCTATCGCAGACATTAAGAATTTCCCTTACATTATGATCGGTAATTAAAATACCTATGTCTTTTTCTTTTAAATGTTGAATGATACTTTGAATATCTTTAACTGAAATAGGATCAACACCGGCAAAAGGCTCATCTAAAAGTATAAATGCAGGCTCCATAGCTAAAGCTCTAGCTATTTCTACTCGTCTTCTTTCTCCACCAGATAGGGCTTGACCTAGTTGAGATGCAATATGACCAATTTGTAAATCATCTATTAAGTGGTCATAAATTTCTCTGCGTCTTTCATTAGAAATTTGGCTTCTCATTTGTAAGATAGCAAGGATATTTTCGCGTACGGTTAGCTTTCTAAAAACAGATGCTTCTTGAGGTAGGTAACCAATACCTAAATTAGCTCTTTGGTCAATAGATAATCTACTTATCTCGTGTTCGTCTAGATATATACTACCCTTATCGTTTTTTACTAACCCTGTCATCATGTAGAAGGTGGTAGTTTTACCAGCACCATTTGGCCCTAATAAGCCAACAACTTCACCACTTTTAACTGAAATATTAACATCAGTTACTACTACTCTTTTGTTGTAACTTTTGGCTAGGTTTTTAGCATAAAAATGTGCCATTAAGGAGTTGTTCCTTTAGTGAATATAACTTTGATGCGTTGTTGCTTTTGTTTATTACCTTTTGCGGTAATAGTTTCTTTTTTTGAGTTGTAAAGAATGCTAGAACCAGAGATTGAATTTTTTCCTGCTTGAGTTATTTTTGCTTTGCCTTCAAAAAGAATGTTTTTGTTAGTCGCTTGGTAAGTTATTGTATTGGCTTGCCCCTTTACCCAGGTTTTGTCTTTTTCAATAAAATTTATAAAGGAGGCTGGCTTTCCTAAAACTATTGCTTGTGAAACTTGTTGGTTAGGGTGTTTTACGGTAACTTTATCGCCTTTTATTTTAAGTTTTCCTTGAGTGATGATAACATTGCCAAGATAGACACTCGAACCTGTTTTTTCTTCAATAATAAGTGATTCGGCCGTTATTTCAATAGGCAGTTCTTCTTGTTCCGCATAGCAAAATGGAGTAGCAATAAAGCTGGCTAAAAAGTAGATGAATACAAGGTTAGTTTGTTGCAAATCAATTATTCCTTGTCATTATTGTAAGGGGTAAGGACTGTTTTTACATTACCTTTAAATTTATAATTTCCCGTTACAAGGTCGGCAGATAGGCTATCGCCAGTTATAGAGAAATCTTTTTGCTGTAAACTGGTTAAAACCTCGCTATTAAGCGTTTTCTGTTTGTCATTATAGGCTATCTGTTCAGTCTTTAATAATTTGATTTCGTTAGTGTTGTTATCTATAGTTTCTATTTGGACATTATTGTAGAGATTAATGGACTCTTTATTTTTAGTAATGGCTTTACCGCCACTTATAATTATGGTTCTTTCTGGTTTTGTTTGAATAATAAAAACGGAGTCAGACTGGCTAGTTTGGGTCTTATTATCAAATGATGTTTTATCTGAGGTGAAATAGGTTTGTTGCTTGGGTTGGGTTTTGTCAGGAATTTGCCAGATAGTAGCGTTAAAAAATTGCCAGCTAGAACTTAATTGGTTGAGGTTAGGTTGCTCTTTAATAGGGTTTAGCAAGGTATAAATAGTGTTTTGATTGGTTTTTAAAACCAAAAAAATAGCTATTAGAATAGCTATAAACAAAAAACTGCGTTTATATTTGCTCACGAAGGTAAAAGTCCATATGTTGTTGCCATAGATTTTGTGATTTTAAAATAAGTTCACAAACTTCTCTTACACAACCTTGCCCACCAATATTTTTAGTAACTAATGCGGCTCTATTTATTACTTCAATATCGGCATCTTGTGGGCAGGCAGCTAGCCCTACTCTGGTTAGGATTGGTAGGTCTAAAATGTCATCACCCATATAGGCAATTTCATCGAAAGAAAGCCCTAGTTTTTCTACTAAAGATAAAAAGGTTGGTAGCTTGTCAGGTTTACCTTGGTAAACATGCTTTACTTTTAAGTCTTGCATTCTTTTATCGATAAGAGGTGATTTACGACCAGTGATAATACCAATTTCTATGCCACTTTTTTGCAACATTACCATGCCGTGTCCATCACGAGTATAGAAACTTTTATATTCAATTCCATTGTCGCCGTAGTAGAGCTTGTTATCAGATAAAACTCCGTCTATATCTAAGATAAGTAATTTTATTTTAGATGCTTTTTTAAGTAACTCTGCCGAATAGTTCATAAATTTAGCCCGTAATACTTCTAAAGTATAAAGAAACTAAGTATGCCACAAAACTAAGTATAAATAAAATACCTATTTTACGACCGATGACCGATTTACCTTTTATTGGTAAAGCAACTATTAACATTGCTAGGGTAAGAATGAGCATTATTGGATAATCGATGATTAGCGTGTCTTTACCAATAAGAGAGGGTGCAAGTAAAGCAGGCATGGCAAGAACAGCAAGTAGGTTAAAGAGGTTTGAGCCTAAAAGGTTACCTATCATTAAATCAGCCTCACCTTTTTTAGCCGCAGTAATTGCGGCAGCTAACTCTGGCAAGCTAGTTCCAATGGCCACAATTGTTAAGCCAATAATCATGTCAGAAACCCCAAAAAACTTGGCTATATCAACCGCACCCCAAACCATTAGTTTTGCACTTAAAACAAGAATTACTAAGCCTACAATTAGAAGTAAAACAGATTTCTTATAGCTTATTTCTGGGTGGCTATCTAGTTCCTGCTGGGTTTCTGCAACAATAGGATCGTTAGTGCCTTCTGCTTGTTTGTTAGCCCTTATCATCCAGACCATTACAATAATGAGTAATGAAAGTAAAATAATACCATCAATCGTTCCTAGTTCATTATCTAGCATTAACACTAGACCAAGAATGGTTATCCCCAATACAATAGGAAACTCGCGTTTTAACAGCGATGACTTTACGATAATTGGTGAAATAATAGCGGTAGCACCTAAAACTAGAGCTATATTGGCAATGTTTGAGCCGATTACATTACCTATCGCTAAACCAGGGCTGTTATCAAGTGAGGCTAGAATAGCTACCACTATTTCAGGAGCGGAGGTACCAAATCCTAAAACAACTACCCCTATAATTAGTGGCGATATTGACATGTGTTTAGCAACGCTAGCCGCACCATCAATGAATAGGTCGGAACTCCATACTAATAAGATTAAACCAATAAACAGTAAGACGAAAGGAAGGATTAAGCTAGTCATATATTAAATGTGAGTTTGATTTTAAAAGCAGGTATTATAATGTTTTATAAATTAAACATAAAGAAAGTTAATGGAAAATATTCTCGTTGGAATACAGGGATGGTTACATGACAGGTGGCAAGGTAGTTTTTACCCAGAAGACTTGCCTGCTGACTGGCAACTAGATTTTTATAGTAATCAGTTTTATTGTGTATTGATAGAGCAAGAACAATGGTTAAACTGGACAAAAAAACAATTAACAGAAATTGCCGAAAACTTAGAGGATGAAGATTTCTATATAACCCTAAAAGTATCAAAGAGGGGGGGGGGTAAAATTCTGCAAATACAAGAAAAATTAGGTTCTTTGTTGCATGGTGTTTTGCTTGAAAATACTACAGATATAGATGTTTATAAACAGCTAAATCTTGCCATAACTCTTAAATCCGTACAGGAAAATTTAGATAGCTATTGGCAGTTTAACTCAGATGGCTACTCTTATTCAGGCTTCCCACTAGCAGAGCTTGATTTGTCTGTAAAGTCTATTAAGGAGCAAAAAGACTGGTTAATCAGCTATCAGCAGTCATTAAATAATAAACAAGTAGCTGGCTTTGTATATATCACCAATGTTGGAAATAGTGAGTTTACGGTAAAAAAAGTAATAGATTTTCAAGTATTAGCGGAACTTTTAGGGTTATAATTAAAATATGCAAAATGAAACCATTATAGAAGTAAATAACCTAACCTTTTCTAGAGGTTCTAGAAAGATTTTTGACAATCTCAGCTTGTCTATTCCTAAAGGAAAAATTACGGCTATTATGGGGCCTAGCGGAACAGGAAAAACTACACTTTTAAAACTAATAGCAGGGCAGTTGCAACCAGATAGTGGAGAGGTTTTGGTAAAGGGTTTAAATATAAATAACCTAAGTAGAAAAAAGCTTTACAAGTTACGCAAAATAATGGGTATGTTATTTCAAAGTGGTGCATTATTAACAGATTTAAGTGTTTTTGAAAATATTGCCTTTCCTTTACGAGAAAACACTAATCTTCCTGATGAAATAATTAATCCAATAATTAATATGAAGCTACAAGCAGTAGGGCTTAGAGGTGCGCAGGACTTAATGCCCGCAGAATTGTCTGGAGGTATGTCTAGAAGAGTGGCATTAGCTAGAGCAATAGCTCTTGATCCTGAAATTATTTTTTATGACGAACCTTTTACGGGGCAAGATCCTATTTCTCTAGGAGTTTTAGTTTCATTAATTAAAAAGCTAAACCAAAGTTTAAAGCTGACTAGTGTTGTAGTGTCTCACGATGTAGATGAAATACTATCAATTGCAGATTTTGTTTGTATCCTCTCGGAAGGAAAGATTGTTGCAACAGGTTCTCCACAAGAATTATTAAAGTCCGATAGTGAATATGTAACACAATTTATAAAAGGATTACCTGATGGTCCTGTTCCTTTTCAATATCCTGCAAAGTCTTATGTACATGATCTGATAGGTACTAATAATGATTAAATATGCTACAAGTTTTTTAGCTCAAACTGGCAGTAGAGTATTAGTTTTTTTGCAGTCATTTGGTAAGGCTTTTTTCTTTACTTTTTCTATTATTGTTGTTGTTCCCTATGCTTTTAAGAGATTAGGCTTACTATTTAAACAGATTTACTTTTTAGGAGTTTTATCCTTACCAATTATATTAACAGCAGGTTTTTTTGTGGGCATGGTTTTAAGTTTACAGGGCTACAATGTTCTAGTTGACTATAATTCAGAAGAAGCCGTAGGAACAATGACTGCACTATCACTAATTAGAGAGCTAGGCCCTGTTGTAGCAGGCTTGTTGTTTGCAGGTAGGGCAGGCTCAGCACTTACCGCAGAAATAGGTTTAATGCGTTCAACCGAACAAATCTCTGCTCTTGAGATGATGGCAGTTGACCCGAACCGTTTTGTATATGCTCCCAGATTAGCCGCATCTGTTATAGTGTTGCCCATGTTATCCATGTTATTTATTGCCGTGGGAATTATTGGTGGTTATTTTGTTGCTGTTGGTTGGTTGGGCGTAGATGAAGGTTCATTTTGGTCGCAAATGCAATCTCATGTAGATTGGAATGAAGATGTAATGAGTGGAGTAATTAAGTCAATAGTCTTCGCCGTTTTAGTTGCTCTAGTCTCTTTACACCAAGGTGTAAATGCATTGCCCACTTCTGAAGGTGTGAGTATCGCAACCACAAAAACAGTCGTCCACTCATCGCTAGGTATTTTAGGGCTAGACTTTATATTAACGGCACTAATGTTTTAGAGAGGGCTTTAGTTATGACGGCTCTTATACAAAAATCACTATTAAGGAATAAATGAATTATGTCTCGTAAAATGATAATAGAAATTTGGGTTGGCCTATTCGCTATTTTATCAATGCTAGCGTTTGTAATGGTTGCACTTAATGTTAGTAATTTTGAAAGCATGCAAAGTAAAAAAACCTATCAAATAAATGCACTGTTTAGCAATATAGGAGGTTTAAAAGTAAGAGCACCAGTAAAAATAAGTGGTGTTGTTGTCGGCAGGGTTACCAATATAGAAGTAGATAAAGACACTTATCAAGCAAAAGTAACCATGAATGTACAAAGTGAATTTAATCAACTATCTTTAGATACATCAGGTTCAATTTTAACATCAGGAATGCTAGGAGATCAGTATATAGGGCTTGATCCAGGAGCTGACGAAGAATTTTTACTTGATGGAGACTATTTAGATATAGTACAGCCAGCATTAGTTTTAGAAGAACTTATCGGTAAGTTTTTAACAAGTTTTAGTGAGAAAGAATAATGATTAAAAACCTATCCTTATTGATTTTTATCCTAGTATATAGCTTAATAAATACGGCTAACGCAGAAGTTAACCAAGATGACCCCGTTAAAATGGTAAAAGAGTTATCGGAAGGAGTGATTGAACAGATAACCACGCGTAAAGAAGAATTTAAAGAAAATCCAGAAAAGCTCATAGTCTTTGCTAGAACCTATATTCTTCCATATGTTGATACCTACAAAATGGCAAGATATGTTCTTGGAAGAAGCTGGAAAATAGCTTCAAAAAAACAACAACAAGACTTTGCAGAAGCTTTTACAAACGCATTGCTAAACTCTTATTCATCAAGCTTAATTAAGTTTAAAGTGAAAGCTTTTGACATTGTTAAGACAGTATCTAAGAGAAAAGGGAGTTTATCTATAACCACAGAGATAACCCAAGAAAATGGCGAAAAAGCAATAGTTGTTTATCGTGCTTACCAAAGTAAATCTACAAAAAAATGGATGTTATACGACTTTTCTATAGAAGGAATTAGCATTCTAGTAAACTACCGTAAAACTTTTACTTCTGAAGTGGCAAAAAAGGGCATGGACAAAATGATAGCGGATTTAAAGGATAAAAACATCACTAAAAGTATAGATAAGGACGCATAGTGGCAGAGTTTTATTGTGTAATTAAAGATATGACATTAAGTTTAAATGGAGCTATCAATGTTGATAGCCTAGGGGATATTATTGCTAACAATAAAGTATCTTTTGCAGAGCCTATTTCAGTAGTTGACTGTGCTAAAGTTACAGTAGCAGATAGTAGTTTTTTGGCTTTTTTACTATATTTACAAACGCTAAATAATGGTATTAAATATATAAACATCCCTAAACATCTGTTGTTATTAATCGAACTCTATGATCTTAATTCCATACTAAATACTTATAAAACTTGATGATTCAAAATAACACAGCAGTTTCTTTCCAAAAAGTTTCTAAAAGCTATAAAAATCTATCCGCACTAAAAGAAATTTCTTTTAATGTTGAGCAGGGTTCTTTTTTTGGTTTACTAGGTCCAAATGGTGCTGGGAAGTCAACTCTTATAAACTCCATGGCTGGTTTAATTACGCCATCAAATGGCGATATTTATATTCATGGCAACCACACGATAAAAGACTACCGACAAGCAAGAAGAGCTTTAGGCTTGGTTCCGCAAGAATTAATTACTGATCCATTTTTTAGTATTAAAGAACTATTACAAATTCAATCAGGATACTTTGGTTTAAAAGGTCAGCTTCAGCAAAACTGGATTAATGAATTACTAGAAAGGCTTTCTCTTGCCGACAAAGCAAATTCCATCACTAACGAGCTATCAGGAGGTATGAAAAGAAGGGTTTTAATTGCAATGGCATTAGTACATAAACCAGATGTTATTGTACTTGATGAACCAACAGCAGGGGTTGATGTAGATTTACGCAAAACTCTTTGGGAGTTTACTAAAGAACTACATCAACAAGGACACACCATAATTCTTACTACTCACTATTTAGAAGAGGCAGAAGCACTTTGTGAAAAAGTAGCAATACTGAAGGATGGAGAATTAAGAGCCTTAGAAAAAGTAACAGACTTACTTTCTAAGCATGCTTTTCGCTATGTTAAGGTAGCACTTAAAAATTTTAATAAAAATGAATTAAGTGAAGATTTGAAAAAAAGAGTTAGTAGCCAATCATCAACAGAAATAGTTTTTAAAATCGAAAAAGAGCTATCTCTAAATCTGTTTTCTAGCTGGTTGTCTGATTGTATATTTGAAATAACTGATATTACAACTAGAGATGCCTCTCTTGAAGAAGCGTTTTTAGACCTAGTAGGAACATCTAAATGAACTTTAATTTTGTAGGATGTTGGGCTTTATTTATAAAAGAAGTAAGAAGGTTTTACTCTGTTTCTATCCAAACTGTATTTGCTCCGGTGGTATCCTCATTACTCTTTTTGCTTATTTTTGCACAGGTAGTTAATACAGAAATAGCAGAGTTTTCAGGAGTAAGCTACAATCAGTTTCTAATACCTGGTTTAGTTATGATGACTATTTTACAAAACTCTTTTGCTAATACCTCTTCTAGTCTTATCCAGTCTAAAGTATATGGAAATTTAAGTTTTGTTCTACTAAGCCCCTTGTCGCCACTAGAATTTTACATTGGTTTTGTTGCTGCATCTATAGTAAGGGGTATTGCCGTAGGTATAGGCGTACTAGCGGCTGGTTGGTTAGCTTTTGATGTGCCGATGCAGTCCCCATTAATTATTATTGCGTTTGCAATACTAGGTTCAGCCTTGATGGGTAGTATAGGTATGGCGGCAGGAATTTTGTCGGATAAATATGACCAACTATCAGCCTTTCAAAACTTTTTAATTGTGCCGTTAACTTTTTTGAGTGGGGTTTTTTATTCGATAAAATCACTACCTGAAACCTGGCAGTTCGTCTCACATTTCAACCCATTTTTTTACATGGTTGATGGCTTTAGATTTGGTTTTTTTGGGCTGTCAGATCTTGATGTAGTGTTTAGTTTTTTTGCTACTCTAATTTTCTTTCTACTAATTACTGCGATAAATCTGATTTTGTTATTCAAAGGGGTTAAAATACGCAATTAATTTTTAAATGGAATGTGGTATGTCCCCAGATTTAATTCGCGAACGGATTCAAGCAAACATCGATGATGCTCAGGTTGTTATGAGTGGAGAAGAATGCAATTTTTCTATTCAAGTTGTTAGCAAATCTTTTGAGGGGAAAACTCCTGTACAACGCCATAGAATGGTAAATGACCTATTTAAAAAAGACTTTGAAACAGGAGCTTTACATGCTCTGTCTATTAAAACAACAGTTCCAGAGAGTACTTAAAATATGGATAAATTAATCATAGATGGGCCTTGTAAATTGTCAGGAAAGGTCAGAACTTCAGGAGCAAAAAATGCTGCACTACCTATTCTTATGGGTTGCTTACTAGCAGAATCAAAAGTTACCCTCTCTAATGTACCTCATTTAAAAGATGTTACAACCACCATTCAGCTGCTAGCATCAATGGGTGTTGATATATTATTTGATGAAAAATTAAATATAGAACTAGATGCTTCTGTATTAACCTCAAAAGAAGCTCCCTATGATTTAGTGAAAACTATGCGAGCATCTATTCTCGTAATGGGTCCATTACTATCTAGGTTTGGTGAAGCAAAAGTTGCCTTACCTGGTGGTTGTGCAATAGGTTCTCGTCCAGTAAATATTCATATTGAAGGTATGGAAAAAATGGGTGCGAAAATAATAGTAGAAGATGGTTATATCATCGCTTCTGCTAAAAAAATAACTGGTGCAGATATAACTATGGAACCAGTAACTGTAACTGGTACAGAAAACCTATTGATGGCATCAGTGCTAGCAGAGGGCAAGACGACTTTACGAAATTCTGCAAAAGAACCAGAAGTAACTGACCTAGCAGAGTTTTTGAATGCAATGGGAGCTAAAATATCAGGGATAGGAACGGATACCCTTGTAATTGAAGGAGTTAAGTCTCTAAAAGGTGTTGAGTATTCGGTAATTCCCGATAGAATTGAAGCAGGAACCTACCTTGCTGCCGCGGCAGTTACAGAAAGTAAATTAACTGTAACTCATGCTAATCCATCACACTTAACTTCAGTACTAGAAAAATTTAGTGAAGCTGGTGCGGACATTAGTATCGACGGAAATAATATAACCCTAGATATGATAGGTAAAAAATTAAGACCAGTAGATATATCTACAGCACCATATCCAGAATTCCCAACAGATATGCAGGCTCAATTTGTAGTTATGAACGCTATTGCAAGTGGCCACTCAAAGGTTAAAGAGAATATATTTGAAAATAGATTTATGCATATTTCTGAGCTAGTTAGAATGGGTGCAAATATTGAAGTTAAAGGCAATGTTGCTGAAATAAATGGTAAAGATACTCTAGTAGCAGCACCAGTTATGGCAACAGATTTAAGAGCTTCTGCAAGTTTGATTTTAGCTGGCTTAGTAGCAGATGGAGCAACGGAAGTAAGTAGAATTTACCACATTGACCGTGGTTATGAGCTAATTGAAGAGAAGTTTCATAAACTAGGTGCAAGTATTCGTAGGATTGTTTAAAAAATAGAGTAATTATGAAAGAACAACTAACCTTTGCCCTTTCAAAAGGGCGTATTTATAAAGATACACTACCCCTCTTGGAAGCTGCTGGAATCTATCCTTTAGAAGACCCTAGCAAATGCCGTAAATTAATTATCCCAACAAATCATGACAATATTAGATTATTGATTGTACGAGCAACCGATGCCCCAACCTATGTTTCTTATGGTGCTGCAGATATTGGTATTGCTGGCAAAGATGTCTTAATGGAAGCCCCTACAGATAATTTATATGAATTATTAGATTTACAAATAGCTAAATGTAAATTAATGGTTGCAGGACCTAAAGAAGCTAAGCCAGCAGGTCATCAGCTAAAAATTGCGACAAAATACATAAAGTCAGCTAGAGAATACTATGCTTCAAAAGGGCAGCAGGTTGATTTAATTAAGCTTTATGGTTCAATGGAAATAGCACCACTTATTGGCATGGCAGATAAGATTGTTGATTTAGTTGATACAGGCAACACTCTAAAAGCAAATGGTTTGGTGCCAGAAGAACATATAGCCGACATAAGTTCGCGTTTAATAGTTAATGAACATGCTTATAAAACAAAGTTTGCCCAAATTAATGAAATAGTAGAAAAAATTAAGGTAGCAATCTAGTGTTAAGTATCAGAAAATTAATAGCAAGCGAAAAAAACTTTCAAACAGAGCTAGAACAACTACTAGCTTGGGAAAGTGTATCTAATGATGATGTAAATAATATAGTTAAAGAAATTATTGGTAGTGTTAGAAAGGATGGAGATAAAGCACTTTTAGACTATACCGCTAAATTTGATAATTTAAAACTAACCAAAGCATCAGAACTAGAAATCCCAGCCGTAAAATTAAAAGAAGCCTTTGATAGAATACCTAACGACCAGCGAGAAGGACTTATTTTAGCTGCGGAAAGGGTTAAGACCTATCATAAACGACAAAAAATGGAATCATGGAGCTTTAAAGATGCCGATGGTACCATGCTCGGTCAACAAATTACCGCAGTAGACAGGGTTGGACTATATGTTCCTGGAGGAAAAGCCGCCTACCCATCTTCAGTAATAATGAATGCCGTGCCTGCAAAAGTTGCAGGGGTAGCTGAGCTAATAATGGTTGTCCCAACTCCTGATGGCGATATTAATGACATGGTTTTAGCGGCGGCTCATATTTGTGAGGTAAATAAAGTGTTTACCCTAGGTGGGGCACAAGCAATTGCCGCACTAGCCTATGGTACTAAAACTGTACCTATAGTAGATAAAATTGTTGGACCAGGTAATATTTTTGTAGCCACCGCCAAACGCCAAGTATTTGGCACGGTGGGTATTGATATGATTGCTGGGCCATCAGAGATTTTAGTTTACTGTGATGGCAAAACTAATCCTGACTGGATAGCGGTTGATTTATTCTCACAAGCAGAGCATGATGAAGATGCCCAATCAATTTTAGTAACAACAGATGCAGAGTTTGCCAATCAAGTACAAGAAAGCATGAACAGGCTAATTGATATAATGCCTAGAAAAGACATAATTAAAAAATCTATCCAAGATAGGGGAGCAATTATCTTAGTTAACAGTGAGGAACAAGCTGTTGATATTATTAATTACATTGCCCCAGAACATCTAGAGCTTTCAATAGAAAACCCTGAAGAATTGTTGCCTAAAATACGCCATGCAGGAGCAATATTTATGGGCCGTTTTACCGCTGAAGCACTGGGAGATTATTGTGCAGGTCCAAACCATGTACTACCTACCTCAAGAACAGCCAGGTTTTCTTCCCCTTTAGGTGTATACGATTTTCAAAAACGCTCTAGCTTAATCATGTGTTCAGAAGAAGGCGCAAATACACTAGGTAAAGTAGCAGGTGTATTGGCTGATGGAGAAGGATTGCAAGCACACGCTGCCTCTGCAAGGTATAGAGTGAAGCCTTAAAAATATTGGATTTTACCCCCCCCCCCGAAAACAACCAAAAGGTAATAGCTTATGAAAACGATAGAACTAGTTGATTATTTGGATGGTTTTTTAGAAATTAATAGCTATCAAGATTATGCCCCAAATGGTTTACAAATATCTGCGACAGATGATATTAAAACCATTGTTACAGGTGTAACAGCATCACAAGAGTTAATTAATCAAGCGATAGAATTAAACGCCGACGCAATTCTAGTTCATCATGGCTATTTTTGGAAAAATGAATCTCCAGTTATTACGGGCATGAAGCAGAAAAGAATAAAATCTCTTTTAGATAATAATATTAATTTGATTGCCTATCACCTACCTTTAGATGCTCATGCTGAAATAGGTAACAATGCCCAGCTAGCAAAACTATGGGGTTTACAAGATGTTACAGTTAAAGAACATAGTTTATTAAGGTTAGGTAAGCTTACCAAAGCACTATCTTTTGCTGACTTTAAACATTTAGTAGACAAGAGTTTATCTAGAGAATCATTGCACCTTCCTGGGGGTAAAAAAATGGTGCAAACCATTGCATGGTGTAGTGGTGGTGCACAGGGATATATTGAAGAAGCCGTAAGCCTAGGAGCGGATGTTTATATTAGTGGAGAAGTTTCTGAACAAACAACACATATTGCTCTGGAAGAAAAAATACATTACCTTAGCGCCGGTCATCATGCTACTGAAAGGTTAGGAATCAAAGCATTAGGAGAAGTTGTGCAAGATCAATTTGGTTTAAATGTAACTTTTATTGATACCTGTAATCCTGTATAATCTAAACAAGAAAAAAGCTTGATTTTAGATCACTACTGTCCGATTAAGAAACAACCGAGTATAAGAAGAGCCTGAACCCATCA
>CAZMHA010000035.1:0-14438 GCA_964565985.1 uncultured Piscirickettsiaceae bacterium
TATTATGGGTATAGGTATTTTTTTTCACTCAACAAAGCGGAGAAGAGCCTTTTATGACAAAAAAATATTGTATATTGTGCGGTAGGAAAGGTTTTATCATCTAACTACAATGCTTATTGGAAAAGAGTGGGGAAATGATTCGTCTCTCCGTATAACTAAACCTCAAGAAAAAATAATTAGGAATTAAAGGTAATGTGGAGTTCGATAAATATAAGACTACAGCTGGTTATTTTTATGACCTTAGTTGTGGTGGTGATTGAGATTTCTACTTTATTTGTAGTAGACCATCTTTACAAAAAAGACCACCAGAAGTTTGCGATTGAGCAGGCTGAAATTTTGACTAGGTCTTTACATAATGATTTAATCAAAACAATTATTGACCCAACAACAGACAACTTTGCAGATATTAGCTTTCGTATTTCAGGTTTTGATAAGGTAAATGCTCTTAAAATAATTAATAATAAATCTGAAGCTATTTATGCCTATAAAGATTCTGAGTATATAAATAATAGCGTTTTAAAATCTCAAAAACCTCTATTTAAAAAGTCTAGCCTAATTTTAAAAAAACCTATTGTTGCTGAGGGCTATACCTTTGGCTATTCTATTGTAGATATAGACTTATCTGACTATTTGAACACTCAAAAACAACATCTTTATAATTTATTATTAATCCTACCTATCACTCTTTTACTATCCATATTGCTTAGTATTAGGTTAAGCAAAACCTATACCCATCCTTTTGCTACCCTAGTAAAATCGATGCAAGATAATGATATTGAAAATGATATTTTTTATCCCGTAAAAACTAAATCTAAAAATGAAATTGGTAAACTATTTGATGGTTACAATTCTATGATAAATACGGTTAAACAGGCATCTTTAGAATTAAAATACCAATCAGAGCATGATAATTTGACCAATACTTACAATCGTTTTTTTATTGAGAAAAAAGCTAACAAATTACTGAAGGGAACAATGGGTTTTCATGCTTTAGCTCTACTAGATCTTGACAAGTTTAATGTCATAAATAACTCTGTAGGATTTCAGGCAGGAGATGAACTATTAAAGATGGTCGCCTTAGAAATATCACAACTATTACCTGAAAATGCTGCAGTTGCAAGAATAGGTGGTGATGATTTTTACATATTAGTAGAAGACACAAATAAAGAAAAATCGCAACAGTTTTTTCAAAAACTACTAGATCAATTACATGACTATCGTTTTTCGTGGGGAGGTCAGGCTTTTTCTATTACGGCAAGTATAGGTATTACTTTTTTTAAACCTAATCAATATTCCTTCAAGGAGCTCATAAAATCAGTTAACAGTGCTTTTTACACCGCAAAAGCTAACGGGCGTGGGAAGCTGGCTATATATACCGAAGATGTTGGATCTTCTGAACGCTATGATCATGAAATACAAGTTGCCAACGAGATTAAAGAGGCCCTTAAAGATGGTAAGGCTAAATTTGAGCTTTTTGCACAGGCTATAGTTCCTTTACAATATCAAAGCGATAAAATAGGTTATGAAATTCTAATTCGTATGAGAGATTCTAAAGGTAACTTCGTAGAACCAGATAACTTTTTGCCCACCGCTGAACGCTTTCAGTTAATGGCTGATATTGATATATTTGTTTTATGGAGGTTTTTAGAAACCGTTACAGCTCATCCAGAACATTTGGAGAGTCTTAATGTTGCCCATGTAAATCTTGCCGGCTCTACTTTAAATAATCCAGATTTCCAGTCTAAAGTTAAGCAGGCAGTTAAGCACTTTGACTTCCCATGGCATAAGCTAGGATTAGAATTAACCGAAACCTCTGCCGTAGGAGACTTAAACCATGCAAAAACTTTTATTCAATACCTTAAAAAAAATAAAATAGGGTTAACTTTAGATGACTTTGGTACTGGAATGTCCTCATTTGAATACCTTAAAAAACTACCTTTTGATAAGGTTAAAATTGATGGTAGTTTTATTAAGGATATGCATACCGACCCTTCTGATAATGCCGTTATTCGCTATATACATGAAATAAGTAGTTTGCGTAACCAAGAAACTGTAGCAGAGTATGTAGAAACCGAATTTGATGTTAAAGCTCTTGCCAAAATAGGCATCACCTATGCGCAGGGTTATTATTTAGGTAAACCCGTTCCGCTAAGTGATTGGCTATTAAAGGATACTCCGCATAGCTAACCAATTTATGACAAAATAGAAACAATACTAAAATACTTTAAAATTCAATAAATTAACCTATGACTAATTCTACCTGGCTTACTAAACTACTTACACAACTAACCAACAACAGACATCGCCAGCTATTAGTTATCGAAGGAGATAAGAGCTGGCAGCATTTATGGCTTAATTCAATCCAACAGGCTTTTTTAGAAACAAATCCTCGCTTTAAATCAATCGCAATTGTAGATAAAAAAATAGTATCTGCCAGTTTTTTAGAGCAAATATTAAATACACAACTTGCCCATATGCTTGGGCAGGAAGTTGATTTAGTGGTATTCGATTCTAGGCAAGGTATTAGCCCAAATAGCCTAGCGCAGGCTACCGGAATGATTAGAGCTGGTGGGCTTTGTGTTTTACTTTTACAAACTGATTGGTTGAAATCAACAAACCCTGCCATGAAAAAGTTTTTAAGTTATCCTCTAAAATTAACCGATGCTAAAAATGGTTTTAGAAAGTTTTTAAATAACAAATTAGCTACACATGCTATTAGGATAAAACAGGGCAAAAACCTTCCAGAAGACATTTTTACCCCCCCCCCTCAAAGCCACAAAATATCAATGCCTACTAGTGAACAAAATAAACTTATTGATGCTGTTGACTCCGTAGCTTTTGGGCATAGAAAACGCCCATTATTAATTAATGCCGATAGAGGTCGAGGAAAATCTAGTGCTTTAGGCTTTGCTGCTATAGAACTTTTTAAAAAAGGAAAAACTAATATTGCGATTACTGCGGCCAGCCCGATGCAAACCGAGCAAATATTAGTCAGTGCAAAAAAATATGCTATTAAGATAGCAAAGTTTGATTCTGCTCAAATTTTGGAAGGGGGGGGGGTATTTAAAGCTAAAGGGCAGTCTTTTAATATACAGTTCTATGCTCCTGATGATTTAATCGCCAATAAAAAAAGTTTTGATATTCTCTTTGTAGATGAAGCCGCACACTTACCCCTGCCAATATTAAAACAACTAACAGAAACATATGGCCGTATTGTATTTGCTAGCACTGATTCTGGCTATGAAGGTTCTGGTCGAGGTTTTAAACTGCGTTTTACTAAAATCCTACAAAATTTTAATAATAAACACCTTAGCCTGCTTGAACCGATTCGCTGGAATATTAATGACCCACTAGAGTTGGCAATAAATGAAAGCTTATTATTGGCACATAATTCTTTGGAAACTATAGATACCGACCCCACTAATTTAAAGTATGAAAAACAGTCTCTAAATGACCTATTTTCTCAACCAGAGTTACTATCCCAAATTTTCAACCTCCTAGTAAATGCACACTATCAAACCAGCCCAAACAATCTTATGCAAATGCTAGAAGACCCTAATTCTATAATGTGGTTAGCCACAAACTCTGCACAACAACCTATTGCGGTATTGCTGGCTTTTAAGGAGGGGGGGGTAAAAAGTATCACCACAGGCAAACGCTACCAAGGACATCTAGTTGCACAATTATTATTCAAACAAACTCAAAACAACTATTGGTTAACAGAGACAAGCTATCGAGTTAATCGCCTAGCAGTACTCCATGATTTACAAGGCAAAGGAGTCGGTACAAAATTGTTGCAGGCTTTTGTACAACATTCACAAGAAGAGAATAATGTAAGCTATATATCTACATCATTTGCGGGCTCTAGTGAGCTTATTAGATTTTGGCAAAAACAAGGATTTAGCCCTGCCTATTTAGGGCTTAAACGCGATAAAGCTAGTGCCAACCACTCACTAACCATGTTATATGGCTTAAATAAAAAATCACAACAGGTTGTAGCAAACAATTTAACTAGCTACTCTAGTCAATTCGCCCACCTTTTACAGTCAAGTTTTCAGGATTTAGATGCCGATACTGTTTTACAACTGATTAAATTTCTTCCATTTTCTCAACTTAGTTTCCCTATAAAATATTTAGAGCAACAACCTTTTGAGGCGGTATCTCAACAGTTACAACTTTGGAGCTTAGCTAACTTTGAAAAAATAGAAAATATGCCGACTGAAATTAAAAAGGCTTGGGTAGCTAAAATATTGCAAAACAAATCCTGGTTAGAAGTGATAAGCCAGCAACATCACTTTATTAGTCGTAAACAACTTGAAATAGCGTTTAAAGACTGGTTTAGATAACCGCCACCAAATAAATTATAGTGATTGAGATAATGGTACAGATTGTATAGAGTTTTTCTTTGCGAATAATCCTTATCTAATGGAAAAACCAGCTCATAACCCTTATAAAATTCTGCGGAAAAACCACCAAACATTTCACTCATTGCAATATCAGTTTCTCTATCACCAATATAACTAGCAGGGTCATAAAAGACAGCACTGCCATCAGCTAAAAAACCGCTATTACCCGCCCATAAATCGCCGTGTAAATAAGATGGTTTTGGTTGATAGTCTTGGAAGAACTTAGGAAGTTGAGCAATAAGCTCTGCGCCTAAGTTTTTCAACTTAAGATTGTTGGATTTTTTTAGAGCATCATCCAATTGAGGTTGCAAACGATTTTTTGAGTAAAACTCAACCCAATTATCCTGCCAGTTATTTTTTTGTAGGCTATTACCAATATAATTATCTTCGAACCAACCAAACTGTTTTTTAGGTAAGCAATGTTGATGAAGCAAAGCTAAGTCCTTGCCTCTTTGTAAATCATCACCCTTAGAAGAAAGTTGTAAAAACTCTAATAATAACCAACTAGACTGCTGAAATATACCACTACCAATAACCCTTGGCAAAACTATACTTAGCGTTGCCGAAAGCCTGTTTAAACTATTTTCTTCCGTGGTAAATAAGGCGTATTTTTCAGCCCCGTTCATTTTTAAGAAAAAATCACCTTCACTAGTGTGCAAATGAAAGGCTTGATGAATGTCTCCGCCAGCAACAGAACTGACCGAGAGAATATTAAAGTGGATTTGTTTTTCTTGTGCTAGGTACTCTGCAAATTTATGCCAGTTAACCATAGCTGTTACTCAAATAATTCTTGGGTTTTTGCTTCTATATCCTGTTGTACAACATTAGGTATTTCAGGGGCACTATCTTCTCTAAACACTTCAAACAATGCATAAGGAGTATCGGCAAGAACTGCTTCCCCAGTTTTTCTATCTATTGGAATATTTACCAAACCTTCTGGCACCATTAAAGGAGTATTTGGCTCATTTTCTAATGCCACGCGCATATAATCTACCCATATAGGCAAAGCTGCTCTACCAGCATACTCAACTCGTCCTAAAGTACTAGGGACATCAAAACCTACCCAAACAGTAGTCGTAATATTAGGGTTAAACCCTGAAAACCAAGCATCTTTTTGATCATTAGTAGTACCAGTTTTCCCCGCAATATCAAGCCTATTTAAAACCTTAGCTTTTTTTGCAGTACCATAATTAATAACATCTTGCAGAATAGAGCTAATAATATAAGCATTCTGCTTAGATACAACTCTTGGTGCATTGGTTGGGTCATCTTCTTGGCATTGGTATGAACAAGCTTTTAATGGCTCTGATTGATAAATAATAGAACCGTCAAAATCTTTTATGGTATCAATCAAATAAGGCTTCACTAAGTAGCCAGTGTTAGCAATTGTTGCATAGGATTGCACCACTTCTAACGGTGAAAACTCTACCGAGCCAAGAGCTAAAGAAAGGTCTTTATGTTTTAACAATTCCTCTTCAGCAAAGCCGAATTTTTTAATATGAGAAATACTATTGGTAATACCTAATTTTCTTAATAACCTTATTGAAACAAGGTTTCTAGAGTTAGTTAAAGCAACTCTTAAACGCGTTGGACCATAAAACCTTCCAGAATAATTTTCTGGTCGCCAAACATCTTCAAGGTTAGTATCGCGGAAGACAACAGGAGCATCGTTAATAATACTTGCCGCCGTCATCCCGTTTTCTAAAGCTGCTGAATATAAAAAGGGTTTAATATTTGAGCCTATCTGTCTTTTTGACTGAACAACACGGTTAAACTTACTTTTAAAAAAATCATAACCACCAACTAGAGCCTTTATTTTGCCGTCATTAGAGTCAATAGAAACCAGAGTAGATTCCGCTTTAGGGTTTTGGGCTAAACTACATCTATCCGCCTCTTCCATCACATATATTACATCGCCAATTCGTAATATGTCGGCAACTTTTTCAATCATATCACCCTGTTTATTAACCTCTATATAAGTAGTTGCCCAAAGCATATCACCTAAATATAAAGTGCTAGATTTACCATTTTCAAGCATAATTGTAGCCTCTTCTAACTTTATATCCGTTACAACAGCTACTCTTAAATTTGCAAATTCTTCTATCTTTTCTAAAGAAGAAATAACCTTTTCAACATCACCTAAGTCTGAAGCTTCTATTTTAGAAACTGGACCTCTATAACCATGCCTGCGTTCATAATCTTGCAAGCCTTTTCTTACAGATAAATTTGCCGCATCCTGTAATCGACTATCAATGGTGGTGGTTATGGTTAGACCATTTTTAAGAGCATCTTCACCAAACATATCTACCGCAAATGCTCTTGCCATCTCGGCTACATAACCAGCCTCTACTTCTATTCTTGCACCAGTTAATTTAGCATGAACAGGTTGAGATTGAGCAAATTCCATTTCTTCTTGTGAAATATAGTTATGCTCATGCATTCTACTTAATACATAATTACGGCGAATTTTTGCTCTTTCTGGATTATAAATAGGGTTATACCTAGATGGAGCTTTTGGTAAACCAGCAACCATCGCAAACTCGTCAAGAGACAGATCTTTCAACGCCTTACCATAATAAGTTTGAGCCGCCGACGCTACTCCATAAGAGCGATATCCTAAAAATATTTTATTCAAATAAAGCGCTAAAATATCTTGTTTAGAAAGTTGGTGCTCTATTTTATAAGACAAAACTATTTCATTTAATTTACGCAAATAAGACTTCTTTTTACTTAAAAAGAAATTTCGTGCGACCTGCATCGTAATAGTTGAACCACCAGATTTTTTATGCCCCGTTGTTATCAACTCATAAACAGCTCTAGCTAGTCCTTTAAAGTCCACACCACCATGCTTAAAAAAATTACTATCTTCTGATGAAATAATTGCTTGAGTCATTCTTTCAGGTATTTCTGCGTAGTCCAAAGGTATCCGCTTTTTGGTACCAATTTCGGTTATAAGTTTATTATCACTAGTAACAACTCGCAAAGGAACTTGATAAGAAACCTCTTTAAGACTAGATGCATCAGGCAAACTAGGATAGATAGTTAAGCCATAAATAATAAAACCAAGCAGAGGCAAAGCGACAAAGCTTAATAGAGGAAGCAAGATAAAAAATATTTTAACGCGCTTTTTTTTACTTTTAGGAATGGTAGAGTCGGTCATTGGTTATCTATACTTATTTAAAAATTAGAGCTAAATTATACAGAACAAGTAAATATTAAGATACTGTCTTAAGAAATAACTTAATAACGAACAAAGGGCATTGTAATAAATGCCCTACGATACAGGAATGTTTGGAGAAGTATCTGGGGAGATAACGCCTAGCTCAGCGGCAGTTTAAAGCAGCACGGTTTTTTTGCGACAGCAAAAACCGTGCTGCTTTAAACTGCCGCTGGAGCTATTTGTTAGGCCAAGTTTGTTAAGGAAGCCCTGAACAACTAAGCCTTTGAATATCGCTTTGTTTTAATGTCGCTATACATCATCCAAACACTAAGTCCAATGATATAAACTATTGCAAAATAAACTGCAAACTGCACAATACCTACTTGAACCAAGTCCGCTATAGGATGATCAAAATACCATATTGCTAATACAATAACTAGCGGTATTATTACAGCTACAACTAAAACTCCAAGCATTTTTAAAAAATTAATCATTTACATATTTCTCCAAGAAAAAAGAACTAAAAAACTAGTTCAATATAATATGTTGAGTAAACTATACAATCCACGCTAAACTAAAGCAATAGATTAACTTGATTAAAATCAATTTACGGCACAACATACTAGGTAAGTGGACACTGAATAAGCAAATTATAAAACAAAAAAGAGAGATTATGAAACATATTGTTTTAGCCACAAAAAACTCAGGGAAATTGAAAGAAATACAGGACATTCTTACTCCGTACGACTTTAAAGTAACATCTCAAGAAGAGTATTTTAGCGAAGAAGCTATTGAAAACGGCCTAAGCTTTATTGAAAATGCCATCATAAAAGCTCGCTTTGCTAGTAAAAAAACTGGCTTGCCGGCAATTGCCGATGATTCTGGCTTAGAAGTATTGGCACTAAACAAAAAACCTGGAATTTATTCTGCTAGATATTCAGAAGGATACCTAGGTAAAAAATCTTCTGATGAAAACAATAATAATAAATTGCTAGCTGAATTAAATAAACTTAACGCTAAAGACCGAACAGCTTGCTATTACTGTGCGATGGTTTATGTAGAACACGCCGAAGACCCTACCCCTAAAATAGGTTTAGGAAAGTGGTGTGGGGAGGTTTTAACTACTACAAAAGGCAGTGGTGGATTTGGTTATGACCCTTTAATTTGGTTTAGACAGCAAGGCTGTACTGCTGCCGAAATGAGCAAAGAACAAAAAAACAAAATAAGCCATAGAGCCTTAGCTATACAAAAGTTATTAAGTTCTTTAATTAATAAATAGAAACTAAGTTATAATAATCGGTCAATTAAAGAATAACAGGTAAACTAATATGGCACGCGTTACAGTAGAAGATTGTTTAGACCAAGTTGAAAATCGTTTTGAATTAATTATTTTAGCATCAAAAAGAGCTCGTCAAATTTCTAATGGTGCTGAACCAACCTTAGAAAGAGTAAATGATAAACCCGCTGTTATGGCCCTAAGAGAATTAGCCGCTAACACAATTGATAAAGATGTGGTGATGGCGGATCAAGACACCCCTCCTTTCTTTGGCTAAAGTTTAGCCCTTATGGATACTTTGAATAAGTTCACCCCTTCTTCTATTGATGGGCTTATCCAAAAAACATCTCTATACCTTTCTGAAGAGCAAGTAAAAAAAATAGTAGATGCCCTTGAGTTTGCTCGTGATGCTCATCAGGGACAAGTTCGTAAATCTGGGGGCGATTATATATGGCATCCTGTTGCCGTTGCGGAAATCCTTTCAGAAATTCAATTAGACTGTGAAAGTATTATTGCAGCCCTTCTGCATGATGTTGTTGAAGATACCGATTGTACTATTGAAGACCTTGAGGACAAATTTTGTGAAAGTGTTGCCAAGATAGTTGATGGTGTTACCAAACTAGGTAAGCTTGAATTTGATAATCCCCAAGAAGCACAGGCAGAAAATTTTCGTAAAATGATTATGGCAATGGCTCGTGATATTAGAGTTATCCTTATCAAACTAGCTGACCGCTTGCACAATATGCGAACACTAGGAGTTATGCGCGCCGACAAACAGCATAGAATAGCTAAAGAAACTCTTGATATCTATGCCCCTATTGCTGCTAGGTTAGGGATTAATGCTATAAGGATTGAGTTAGAAGATTTAGGTTTTAAATCTATGTACCCGCTACGCCATGCCGTACTGGAACAGGCGGTTAAAAAAACTAAAGGCAATCGCCATGAAGTTGTTGCAAAAATTTCAGAAAACATTAGTCATCGCTTAAAAGAAGAAGGCATATCTGCTGAAGTTATTGGTAGGGAAAAGCATCTATATAGCCTTTATAATAAAATGAAATATAAAAAGCTAAGTTTTCATGAAATATTAGATATTTTTGCTTTTCGTATCGTAGTGGGAACAGCGGATGAATGTTATCGATCACTAGGAACTTTACATTCACTTTACAAGCCTTTCCCTGGTCGAATTAAAGACTATATCGCTATACCTAAGCACAATGGCTATCAATCTTTACACACTGTTTTATTTGGTACTTTTGGTGGTTATATAGAAGTACAGATTCGTACCAAAGAAATGCATGATGTTTCTGAGCATGGTATTGCTGCACACTGGGTATATAAAAATAATACTGATGATGATAATTCAGAAAACTTGTCTCCTATAGAAACTAGGGCTCAAGAATGGGTTAAAAACCTTTTAGAAATACAGCAAAGTGCGGGTAATTCTCTTGATTTTTTAGAAAGCGTTAAGATAGATTTATTCCCTGATGTTATATATTTGTTTACCCCCCAAGGAGATATAATAAACCTGCCTACAGGAGCTACTGCCATTGACTTTGCCTATGCAGTGCATACTAATATTGGGCATACTGCGATAGGTTGCAGGATTGACAAAAAACTAATTCCACTTAGAAGCAAGTTAGAGTCAGGACAAACTGTAGAAATTTTACGCAGTGATGATAAACATCCTAACCCGTCATGGTTACAATTTGTTACTACTGCAAAAGCTCGTTCGCAAATTCGTGCCTACCTTAAAAACCGACAAAATGATTCCGCAGTAGAACTAGGTACTAAATTATTAAAAAGAGCACTTTCAAATCAAAAGGTTAAATACCAGTCATTGACAGAAGAGTTAAGGGAGCAACTTTTAGATAGGTTGAACTTTACTTCTTGGGATAATTTACTGGAAGAAGTTGGCCATGGAAAACGCTTTGCGAATTTGGTTGCAAAACAGATTAATAACTTTATGGATAGTACTGGCATTGAAAGTAATCATAAAAACCCAATTGATGAGAATGCAGAGCCAATAGTTATATCTGGTACCGAAGGCATGGTAATAAACTACCCTGCTTGCTGTAATCCTATCCCTGGAGATGACATAATGGGATTTATTAGTGCTGGAAAAGGTTTAGTTATTCATCGACAAGAATGTAGTAATGTAAAAAGCTTTAAAAATAGCCCAGAAAAGTGGCTAGATGTACATTGGGAAGATGAAATTAAACAGACTTTTAATTCTGCCTTACAAATTGAAGTCAAAAATGCTCGTGGAGCTTTAGCTACTGTGGCTACCAAAATTGCCGAAAACAAAATAGATATAGACCAAATAAGCTCTGAAGATAAAGATGAATCTTACAGCTTAATGCACCTTGTTATTAAAGTAACATCAAGAAAGCACCTAGCAACAATAATGCAAACGCTAAGAAGAATGCCGCTTATAGAAAAAATACATAGAGTTTAAGTAATTACGGAAGCAGATATAGATAAACGATTATCTCGCTGTTTTTTTAATTGTAAAACTAGTACGGTTATCAACAATAGCACCCCAGCAACAACACCTATAGAAGCTGCAATATTACTATCTAAAACTACAGCTACTCCATAACCTATTAATACTGACAATTCGGCATACACTGCAGCAATAACTAGCATGGATTTTAATGATTTTGCTAACAAATACGCCGTACTCGCAGGGATAACTAACAGAGCCACTACAAGAATAGCCCCAACAGCATCAAATGATGCAACAGTAGTTATGGAAACCATAGTCATTAATAAGTAATGCCAAAAGGTAACTGATACTCCTAAGGATATAGCTAACCCTGAGTGAAATGAAACTAGTTTCAAGCGATTAAAAGCTAGTATTAAAATAGTTATATTTAGAATAAACACACCTAAGATGGCCCAAAATGCTCTTGGTCCAATATCATTGCCACCAAAAGCAATGGTATCAAATGGGGCAAAGGCTATTTCACCATAAAGTACGCACTCTTGGTCAATATCTACTTTACCTGCATATAGAGTAACTAAAATCACCCCCATTGCAAAAAACCAAGTAAAAACTATACCTATACTTGCATCTGTTTGTAACCTACCTAGCTTATGTAAAGCATTAGACAACCATGCGGTTACTAATCCTATGATAGTTGCACCAACAAACATAGCTAAGAGAGAACGGCTATCGGTAATTAGATAGGCTAAAACTATGCCCAATAAAACCGAGTGACTAATTGCATCACCTAACAAAGCCATACGCCTTAAGATTAAGAACACGCCAACCATCGAACAACTAATGGCAACTAAACTAGCCGTGGCTAAAATCCAAAGATCATGTTCCATCTCGTTCTCCTTTGCTTTTTTCAGGAATAGACTGTCCGTGAGGATCTCTGGTTGCTTGGTTAATTAACTCTTCTTCAAGTTGTTCAGTTTGTTCATCGGTAAGTAGATGCTCTACTTTTTCTGCCTGTCCATGTACGCTTTCTGCAGACACATTAGCTTTTTGAGTAAGATAACTTTCCCATAATCTATGTCTTCTTGTTAGCTTAGTTGCATCGGCAATACCTTTTTCACTTAGCTGAATATCAACTTGCTGAGAAGGATGCTTTACTAAAAGCTCTTTACGGCATAGTCTTTTCAAAGTTTTATAAAGTTCATCTAACTTAACCGAACGAAATTTCATAATATCTTCTAAACTAAAGGCATGATTAAATGTAATCTCAACATTGTTTTTACGAGGACGCCTTTCATTTAATACATAAAGAGTTCTTAAAATATTCTCTTCTCTTACTTTTAGCCTAAGTTTATGTTGTTTATTGAGGTTAGCAACTAGCCCTCTTTCTGGTGCAAATAAAAAAGAAAGGATAAAAAGAATAGATAACACAACCACCATCCAAGGACCTGTTGGCATAGATGGAGCCATATAAGAAATATTAGCACTAATCAAACCACTTACTCCGCCAATAGCTCCGGCAGTAAACAACATGGTTGATAAATTTTTGCTCCAAAATCTTGCTGCGGCTACAGGAGTTAATAAAACTGCAGCCATTAATACTACACCAACAATCTGCAAGCCAATAACTACAGAGGTTACAATTAATAAAGCCAAAATAGTTTCATAAAATGCTATATTTAAGCCTAGAGCCTGGGCATAAACACGGTTAAAAGCTAGCAATCTAAACTTATCAAAAAATATAGTAACTAAAGATAAAATACTAATGGCAACCACCGAAAGTAACAATAAATCTTCTGGTAACATAGCTGCTGCCTGCCCAAACAGCATTTTATCTAAACCACTTTTACCTGTTACTTCTAAACCCTGAATATAAGAAAGTTCCATTAACCCAAGTGCAAAGAAAAATGACAAGGTAATCGCCATTGCCGCATCTGGTTTTATTTTAGTGTTTTTAGGCAGCCAATCCATTAAAAACAAACCCATAAAAGAGCTAAAAATAGCTCCAAAAAACATCACTAACGGTGAATTAGTTTGAAACAAAATAAAAGCCGTCATCACCCCTGGTAAAGCAGCATGAGCAAGAGCATCGCCCATTAATGAGCGTTTGCGTAAAAAAGCAAAACTACCAATTACAGAAGCAGACACCCCTAATAAAACCGTACCAATTAAAACCCAAGTAGCATTAGCATCAGTAAAACTCCAAAACTCAAGGAACAACTGCCAATAACCAGGAGCAAGCATATCAAAATCTTGCAAACTACTATTCATCATGCACCTTATCTAAGTTAGTGCGATAAAGCCTTTCCGTCATTTCATTTAATAACGACAAACGACCTCCGTAAGTTTTATTAAGATTTTCAGCGGTCAAAACCTCCTCTACAGGCCCTGCCGCTATTACACGTGCATTAATTAAAATAACCCAGTCAAAATACTCACCTACGGTATTTAAATCATGATGAACACAAACGATAGTTTTATTTTCTGCAGTCAACTCTGCAAATAAATTAATAATTGTCTTTTCAGTAGTAACATCAACCCCTGCAAAAGGTTCATCCATTAAATACAAGCTAGCTTTTTGTGCTAAAGCCCTTGCTAAAAATACTCTTTGCTGTTGCCCTCCAGAAAGTTCAACAATTTGGCGCTCTTTAAACTCCGCCATGCTCACCTGCTCTAAAGCCTGTTCAGCAATTTTTACATCAACTTTACTAGGTCGTTGCCAAAACTTTAATTGCCCGTGCCTTCCCATTAACACCACATCTAACACATTAATCGGAAAATCCCAATCCGACTCCTCTCGTTGAGGCACGTAAGCAACAGCAAGGCGTTTTTTATCTAAAGAATCACCAAAAAACAAAGCCTCGCCCGACATAATAGGCTCTAAACCCATAATACCTTTTAACAGCGTAGTTTTCCCCGCACCATTTGGGCCGACAATAGCAATAGTCTTTCCTTCCGGAATACTAAAACTAACATCCGTCAACACCGGATTATGCTGATAACGCATATTAATATGCTTAACAATTAAAGGGGAATTTTTCATATTTAAAACCTATTCTAAAACCCCCGCCCGTTTTTCGGGGGGGGGGGGGGGGGGGAAAACCCCCAGTTTTTCCTTTTTTTTTTTTTTTTTTTTTTTTTTTTTTTTTTTAG
>CAZMHA010000036.1:0-14157 GCA_964565985.1 uncultured Piscirickettsiaceae bacterium
AAACTTCACTACTGCGTTTTTGTACTGCCAAGGTTCTAAAGCCCATTTGTAAGCTGCTTAAAAATGCTGAAAGCGTAGTTGGGCCTGTAATGGTTATTTTATAGTCTCGTTGAATACTTTCAAATAGCTGCGGGTGTCTTAGTACTTCTGCATATATTCCTTCTACTGGCAGGAACATTATCGCAAAATCAGTGGTATGCGGTGGGTCAATATATTTATCGCTAATATCTTTGGCAAAACCTTTTATGGCTTTTATTAGTGCTTTTTGTGATTTGTCTATATCTGCTTTATTACCCTCTTCAAACGCGTCCAACAAACGGTTGTAATCTTCCATAGGGAATTTAGAATCTATTGGTATCCATATTTCTTTTTCTTGTTGATGCCCTGGTAATTTAATCGCAAACTCTACATTGGCTTGGCTACCTTTTTTGGTAGCAACATTTTTAGCATATTGCTCTGCGGTTAATATCTGTTCTAAGAGGGCTTCTAGCTGATATTCTCCCAAAACGCCACGGTTTTTAACATTGGTAAGTACCTTTTTTAAATCGCCCACATTGTTGGCAACCGTTTGCATTTCTCCCAAACCTTTATGCACTAGTTCTAGGCGTTCACTAACTTGTTTAAAGGATTCTCCAAGGCGTTTTTCTAGGGTTGTTTGCAGTTTTTCATCTACAGTATTACGCATTTCTTTAAGCTGTTTATTATTGTCATCTCTAATTGCACTTAGTTGTTTGTCGATAGTACTGGTTATTTTCTTTTCAAAAGTGGCGATAGATTCTGCAAGTTCTTGGCGATTTTCTTTAGCGGTAGTTGATGATTCTGCACGATTGCGTTGCAGTTCATTTTTTATAGCTTCTTCATTTTCTTTTAGTTGTGGGCTAATATCTATTTTGAATTTTTTAGTAAAAATCAAAACCACATTAACTAGGGTAATAAATACCAAAGCAAGCAGTAGATATATTGGGTGAATTTGTTCTAAAAAAGTTTGTAAATCATTCATTTTCTTTTCTCATAATATAGATACAGTTTTTATAGCGGCAACCCATTTTTGTTGTGCTTGTAAGCCTAGTTGTTGTACTGAGCGTTTAGTTATTTGTGCTAACAAAGGTAAGGGGTTATTTTCAATGCGTAATTTTACCAGTTGACTATAACTATTAAAATCGTCAATCGCCTCGATTGTAACAGGAAAATAATTGAGCATAGAGCTAGCTATCGGCTTTTCTTTAACTAAACTTACTTGGTTAGCTGCAATAACTAGCCTTACTTTTTCGCCAACTTTTTTATTTTGTTGGGCAACAAATAACTCTACGCTACCCACCGATAATTCAGACAATCCATCTTGTTCATAATGTTGTTTTATAACCGCAGGCAATACAGATTTAGGTTCTTTATGCTGGTATAACGGAGAGTTTTCTTTATTAAGTGCATCTGTTATGGTTTCTATTGTGGTTATTTTACCCTGTTGCATAAAAACTACACTATCCGCCAAGCGTTCAACCTCTTCTGCTGAATGGGTAATATATAAAATAGGGATTTTTAATTCTACTGTTAGTCTTTCTAAATAAGGCATTATTTGGCGTTTAGCAAACACATCTAAAGCCGCAAGAGGTTCATCCATCATTAAAATTTGTGGCTGTGCAAGCAAAGCCCTCCCTATCGCTACTCGTTGTTTTTCTCCTCCAGATAAATTAGTTATACTTCTGCTTAATAAATCTTCTAATCCTAGCCACTTAACTACCTGTGAAAACTCAATCGTTAGCTTTGTTTTACGCCTTTTCAAACCATAGTTTAAATTCTGTTCCACACTAAGGTGGCTAAATAAACTAGCATCTTGAAACACATAACCCAAACGCCTTTTATAGGTTGGCATAGCTTGATTGTCCTGCAACCAAATCTCATCCTCAAATTGAAGATTACCGGTTGTTTCAGGCTCAAAACCTGCTAAGGCACGCAAAAATGTAGTTTTACCACTAGCTGACTCGCCAAAAATAGCAGTTACACCAGTTGCAGGCAAAGCAAAATCACCGGTTTGTAAACAAAAGTTTTCTTTAGTTAGTGTTAAGTTGCCAATTAAGTTCATCGTGCTAACTTCCTATTCAGCCCATAAACAATGCTCAACACCACAAAACTAACTACTAACAATATGCCAGATAATAAATGTGCTTGACCATACTCCATAGCTTCAACATGACTATAAATAGCAATAGAAGCCACCTGTGTTACACCAGGAATATTGCCACCTATCATCAAAATAACCCCAAATTCACCCATGGTATGGGCAAAAGTAAGAGTAAAAGCAACCAAATAATGACGACGAGTTAAAGGCAATATAACACTAAAAAACCTATCTAATGGACTAGCACCCAAAACAGAAGCTGCCTCTAAAGGACGCTTACCTAACAGTTCAAACCCGCTCATAAGTGGCTGCACGGCAAAGGGTAAAGAATAAATAACCGAACCAATCACCAAACCAGTCATAGAAAAAGTAAGTGGAGCAAAACCAAGAGATTGCCAAGCCTGCCCAACTATACCGTCAGGGCTTAAAATTAATAATAAATAAAACCCCAAAACCGTAGGGGGTAATACCAAAGGCAAGGCAACCAAGGCTTCAAAAATAGCTTTTTTACTACCAGTAATTCGCGCCAACCACAATGCCAACGGCGTGGCTAACACCATTAAAATCAAAGTAGTATAAAGTGCAACCTGCAAGGTTATCCATAGTGGTTGTAGTAGGTTTTGTAGGTTTAATTCCGCTAACATTTATCCTACTCCATAGCCATAAGTTTGGATAGTTTTTTGAGTATTATCGGAATTAAAAAACTGCATAAACTTTTTAACTTCAGCTGAATTTTTCCCTTTTAAAACTACTGCTTGCTGTTTTAATTGTGGGTATAGTTTTTGTGATATCTCTGCAATATTTTGTTTACTTATATTAACTACATATGACTTTGCCACTAGACCAATTTGGGCATTACCACTAGCAACAAAATGATAGGTTGCTCCAATATTTTCGCCGTAGGCAATTTGTTGATTTTGTTTTAGAGTTTTATACAAACCATAGTGCTTTAATACCGTAATTGCAGCAATACCATAGGGTGCAGTTTTTGGGTTAGCTATGGCAATAAATCTTAACTTTTTATCGCCTTTCAATCGGCTTAAATCTGTAGAAACCTTGCTATCTGGTGACCAAACCACTAGTTTACCAACCGCATAGGTAAAGCGACTTTTTTTAGCAATATAGCCTTGTTCTTCTAGTAACCCTGGGTGTTTACTGTCACCTGCAAAAAACATATCATAGGGTGCTCCGCGTTTTATTTGTGCGTAGAGCATGCCAGTAGAACCATTAGAAAGCAAAACTTTTATTCCAGTTTGCTGGGTAAAATCTTTAGTGATTGCTTTTAGGGTTTTAAAAAAGTTAGCGGCAACCGCGATACGAATCGTATTATCTGCATATACAGCTGAAGATATTGCTAGTAATAAAATTAATACTAGGCTTCTCATCTAACCGCTATTAATGCTTGAGCTACTTCTGGGCTAACAAAATCTGCAACATCACCACCAAGTGCCGAAATTTCTCTTACTAAACTTGAAGAAATAAAAGCATACTGTTCTGCTGGTGTCATAAACATTGTTTCAATTTCTGGGGCAAGTTTACGGTTCATTGAAGCAAGCTGAAATTCATATTCAAAATCCGATACCGCTCTTAAACCACGCAATAATACATGGCCATCAATTTCTTTAACAAAATCTACCAATAAACTACTAAAACCAAGCACTTCTACATTCGGTATGTTTTTAGTAACTTGTTTAGCAAGTTCAACTCGTTTTCCTAAGGGGAATAGTGATTTTTTATTTTGATTATCTGCAACAGCAATAATCAAACGATCATAAAATCGAGAAGCTCTTTCAATTAAATCAAAATGACCATTAGTTATTGGGTCAAAGGTTCCTGGATAAACTGCGGTAATAGACATGTTAGTTTTCTGTTTTTTTTAAAAGATGTATTTTACCGAAAATTTAGGGGGGGGGGTAGTCTTCAAAGGTTTTTATGTGTTTTTAATCTTTTCTTATGTAACTTTTTTAAATAATGAATAGCTAACCTGTGAAGTAGTTTTATCTTTATAAGCATGCCAGCCATTTGGAAAGCTCGGTAAGGCTAAGGATTTTTCCTGTTCTAAATACAGAATACTTGTATCTTTTAAAAGATTACTAGTAAATAGGCTATCTATAGTTTTTTGCATTAAATCTTGATGAAATGGTGGGTCAATAAAAACTATATCAAAAGTATCATCACTATCTCTGGCTATAAATTGCAAAGCATCTATTTGCATGATTTCTGCATTTTTTGCTCGCAATAATTGTATATTATTAATCAACTGCTTAGCATTATTTTTATCTAGTTCCAACATAGTTACTGACTTTGCACCACGAGATAACGCTTCAAAACCTAAAGCTCCAGAACCAGCAAACACATCAAGACAGTTAGCTCCCGCTACATCAAACTGTAACCAGTTAAATACCGTTTCTCTTACTCTATCCGCCGTTGGCCTTAAACCATCTGCACTTAAAACAGCTAGTTTTCTGCCTCCAAAATTACCAGCAATAATACGAACCTCTCCAGTTTGGTATTTTTTACCCCCTATATTTTTATTCTTAGGCATGTGTTTATTTATCCACCATTAACAGTAAAACTAATTGTACTTTATATTGCTTAACCTATATCATTAAGCAGAAATTGAATAACTAAATTTTTAACAGGAAAGGTCAAATGAACATCACTATTTTAGGCACAGGATTTGCGGCAATGACTGCAATAAAACAAATAAGAAAACAAGCTCCAGAATCGAATATAACAGTAATCGCTCCACAAAAAAAAATGGTGTATCTTCCAAGTATAGTTTGGATTCCTTCAGGTCTAAAAAAAGGTAGTGATTTAATAGTAAACCTAGAAAACTTTTTTAGAAAACAAAAAGTTAAGTTTTTAGAAGGTAGTGTCCAAAATATAACAAATGACGGCAGAACCGTTATCACTGCACATGGAGAAGTACATAACGATGGTTTAATCATTGCCACAGGTGGAAGGTTTATTAAAAAACTGCCTGGTATAGAGCATGTAATTACACCATGTGAAGGCATAAAAGCTGCTGAAGAAATTAAGCAAAGACTAGAAAGAATGGCATCTGGAACAATCGCTATAGGCTTCTCTGGCAATCCAAAAGAACCTTCCGTAATGCGTGGAGGGCCAATGTTTGAATTCTTATTTGGTATTGATACACTACTTCGTCGCCAAGGTAGAAGAGATAAATTTAAACTTGTGTTTTTTAACCCGATGGAAAAACCAGGTAAACGTCTAGGCGACAAAGTTCCTGATGCTATTTGTAAAATGATGCATAAAAAAGACATTGATACCCACCTAGGTAACAAAATAACTGGCTTTGAAAAGAATAAAGTGCTAACTGAAGGTGGAGAAATAGAAGCCGAGCTAATTCTTTTCATGCCAGGTATGACAGGACCTACATGGCTAGCAGATACCGACCTAGTACAATCAGAAGGTGGCATGATAAAAGCTAATGAGTTCTGCCAAGTAGAAAATTTAAAAGCAACTTTCGTAGCTGGTGATTCTGGTAGTTTTCCTGGGCCAGATTGGCAAGCAAAACAAGCTCACATGGCAGACTTACAAGCTATCTCTGCTGCAAATAATCTAATAAAAGAACTAAACGGTAGTAGTGAGTTTGAAAAATTTAAACACGAACTAATTTGTATTATTGACACTCTTTCTCACGGAATATTAATAAAACGCACCGAAGAAAAGACTATACTATTACCTCCTTGTCGTTTATTGCACTTCGCAAAAATAATATTCGAAAAGATATATTTATTTGGATACAGATAATTTAAAAAGAGATTGAATAACTATGATAGCTTATAAATTTTGCCAAAGTTGTGGAATGCCAAAAAAGATGGATGAAGGTCATGGCGGTACAGAAAAGGACGGATCTAAGTCGGAAAAGTATTGCTCATACTGTTATATAGACGGTTCTTTTGCTATGGAGGACGAAATAAATACCCCTAAAAAAATGCAAGAAATGTGCATAAAGATGATGAAAAAGCAGGGCATGAATGGGATTTTTGCTTGGCTTATGACCCGTGGTATTCCACGACTAGAAAGGTGGAAAAAATAAACTTCTCACCTTACTATGAATTTTCGCTTAAAATTCAAGCCTAAATTTAAAAAGATAATACTCAAATGATTTTAGCAGAAACATCAAATTTATTAGCCAACCTCTATTGGATTACTCTGCTCGCGGTAGTCTTATCATCCGCATCTGGCGTGCTAAAAGCAGGCTCTAAACAATTTGATTTATTTGGTGTAATTATAATAGCCGTAACTACTGGACTAGGTGGCGGCTCATTAAGAGATATGTTGCTTGATGTACCTGTTTTTTGGATTCAAAACCAGGTGTTTTTCATCGCCTCTGTAGTTAGTGCCTTAGTAATATTCTTTACCGCTAGATTATTAAAAATAATATCTAAACATTTTCTAATAGCAGATGCGGCAGGTCTGGCAGCCTTTGGTATTGCTGGAACATTGGTTGCTATAATTATTGGAATGCCACCATTAACAGCTAGCTTTATGGGTGTAATTACGGGAATAATGGGTGGTATATTTCGTGACATTTTATGTAGGGAGCTGCCAGTAGTATTTTCAAGTTCACTCTATGCAACAGTTTCTTGGCTAGGCTCATTACTATTTATTGGCTTGCTGTATCTAAATATTGATATAACAATATCAGCCATTATTTCAGGGTTAGTTATCTTTGTCTCTAGATTACTAGCTATTCATTATGATATTAGCTTACCAAAATTCAGGTTTAAATCTTAAAAAAACAATGAATAACCTGCATAATCTTTGCCAACGCTAAGTTTACAATATCAAAGAATAATGATACTACCCCTGCTTAGCCGTTTTTAAGGGAGGAGGGGTAAAATTTACTCTGGATTACCTACCTGCACTTTTAACATCTTTTTCGGATTAACATGTTTATTCCATGCCGTTAAAACTGATTGTTTATCTACTTTTTCAATCTGTTTTGGAAAAATTTCTAGGTAATCTAGCGGTAAATTATAAAAACCTATCATTGATATATAGCCTAATATCTTGCTATTACTGTTCATTCGTAGCGGAAAACCTCCAATTAGGTTGTCTTTAATTGCTTGTAGTTTTTCTTCAGAAAAATCGGTTAAAAAATTATTTAAGGTCTCTTTTACTACTTCATCAGCTTCTTTTGCAGAGCTATTTTTGGTTGATAAGCTGATAATAAAAGGCCCTGGTACTTTCATTACAGCAAAATAGCTATATACTCCATAAACAAGCCCTCTTTTTGAACGAACCTCTTCCATAAGTAACGAATTAAAACCACTACCCCCTAATATATGGTTACCCACAAACAGCGGTGCATAGTCTTCATTTCCGCGCTCAATCCCTATTTGCGACAAGCTATAGTGCGTTTGTGAGGAGTCAAATTTTATCTTTTTTTCCTTAGCTTTTATTAATGCCTTTGGGTAAACAATCGACACAGGTTTTTTACCTTTTTTTAGACCAGATGTTATCTGCTCCGCTATTTTTTTTGCCTGCTTTAGGTCAACATTACCTACAATACTTATCTGTGCATTTTTAGCTACAAACATTTTATTATAAAAACCTTGTAGGTCTTTATTGGTTAGCTTTTTAACCGTTTTTACTATGCCTGATGGTGCATGAGCATAGGGGTGATTACCATAAAGACCATGCCACATAGCTTTTGATGCGGTACTTCTTGGCTTTGTTTCTGCCTGTTTTAGTGCTAAAACTAATCTTGCTACTTCTCTTTTTATAATTTTATTGTCAAATATTGGTTTAGAAATTACTTGGCTAAAGGTTGCTAGTGATTGTTTTAGTATTTCATCTCTGGTTAAACTTCTTAACGAAATGGTTGCGGCATCTCTACCTGATGAAGACCCAAACTCTGCTCCTATTTCATTAAAGCTTTATGATATTTGGTTTTCTGTCATGCTGCTAGTTTTTGTACCGATTAGGCTTGAAGTTAAACTTGATAAGCCCCACTTTTTACCATCTCTTACTGAACCCGCATCAAATTTTAATTCGATATCTACCATAGGTAGTTCAGGAGCATAGACAAACATAACCTTACTGCCACTTTTTGTGTTCCATGATTGAATATTTAACTCTGCATGTGCAATATTTATTACTAAAAACACGCTTAAAAAACCAAGTACTTTTATTGAAAACTTCATTGCCTATGTCCTCCTAATCTTCTTATTTTTTTCTGCTGCTCTCCATTGGGTAGTAATATTCCAACAGTTAGTAAGTCTTCTGTAAAATACTTTTTTGCCACAGCTTGAATTTCTTCTGGGGTAACTTTACGCAAGTTTTTTACCCAATTATCTAGTGTTGAAATAGGAAGACCAACACTTGCTAAGCTACCAAGAACCATTGCTTGACCATTAACAGAGTCTTGACGATATATATAAGATGATTCGGCTTTAGCAAGAACTCTATCTAATTCTTTTTGACTTACTTTAGTGGTTTGTAACCTCTTAATTTCTGCCCATATTTCTTGTTGTGCTTGCTCTGGGCTAACTCCTTCTGATGGAGTTATGGAAAAACTAAATAGCGTTTGTAATCTAGATGTTGCACGGTAAGATGCATCAGCACTTGCTAGCTTTTTATTACCTCTTACTAGTTGTTTGGTTAGTCTTGCTGAATCATCTCCATCTAAAACATCTGCCATAATATCCAGAGCATAGGCTTCTCTTTGCCCTTTTTCATCTTTCGCTGTAACTAAGCTAGGAACATGAAAACCCATAATTAATGATGGCAATTTGGTTGCACCCTTTATGGTTATGCTCCTTTTACCTATTTGTGGTATTTCTAATTGTGGCTTAGGTGCAGTTATGTTACTAGCCTCATGTTCTCCATAATATTTTTCTGCCAATTCTTTTACCTCTTCAGGGTTTACATCCCCTACAACCACTAAGGTGGCATTATTAGGTGCATACCATTGCTGATACCAGTCTTGTAAATCTTTTAGATTCCAACTTCTAATATCTTGCATCCAACCTATAACAGGATTATGTTCTGGACTAGTTATAAAAGCTATAGCACTAAACTGTTCATAAAGTTTACTACCCGGGTTATCTTCTGTTCTTTGACGGCGTTCTTCCGTAACGACTTCTCTTTCTGTTTGAAACTCAGCATCATCTAATAACAAATTACGCATTCTATCCGCTTCTATTTCCATCACTCTTGCTAAATGTTGTTTACCAACTAGTTGATAATATGCAGTATAGTCAGCACTGGTAAAGGCATTCTCTTGCCCTCCCATTTTAGAAACTTTTTTTGAAAACTCACCAACCCCAATATCCTCAGTTCCTTTAAACATCATGTGTTCTAACATGTGAGAAATTCCTGTAATACCGCTATATTCATAATTTGAACCTACTCGATACCAAACCTGATGCATCACAACAGGCGCACGGTGGTCTTCTTTGACGATAACTTTAAGTCCATTATCTAACTCAAAACTGGTTACTTGTGCATGAGAAGATATACTTAAACTGAACAAAAACAAAAAAAGGTTTCTTTTTAGCATGCTGAATCTCTTAATTTAAAAGGAATTGCATTATAATATCCCAAAACTTAATCAAGGAAAAGCAATGTTTGGTTTCTTTAGAAAAAATAAACAAAAAAATGAACTGGAAGAAAATAACAAATCCCTACTAAAAAACCTAAAAAACGGATTAAGTAAAACAAGAAAAGGCTTCACAGACTCTATTGGCAACTTAGTTTTAGGTAAAAAAGAAATAAATCCTGAGCTATTAGAGTCCATAGAAACCTTATTACTTACTGCAGACCTTGGCATTGATGTAACTGAAAAAATAATTACCAATCTTACCGAACAAGTTAATCGTAAAGAATTAAAAGACCCACAGCAACTTATTAAAATCCTAAAAGAACAACTTACAAATATCTTAAATCCTGTCCAAAAGCCACTGATTTATGAAAACAAAAAACTTCCTTTCGTTATTCTAATGGTAGGGATTAATGGCGTAGGAAAAACCACGACTATCGGCAAACTAGCTAAAAAGTTTCAAAATGCTGGCAAAACAGTTATGCTCGCTGCAGGAGATACCTTCCGAGCGGCAGCAGTAGAACAATTACAAACATGGGGCGAAAGAAATAATATTCCCGTTATAGCACAAAGCACCGGAGCAGATTCTGCCGCAGTTATTTTTGATGCTATCCAATCTGCAACAGCTAAAAATATAGATGTATTAATCGCCGATACAGCAGGCAGACTTCACACCCAATCTAACCTAATGGATGAGCTTAAAAAAGTAAAGCGAGTTATACAAAAAGCTGACCCATCTGCCCCACATGAAGTCATGCTCGTTATTGATGCCGCTACTGGACAAAATGCTCTCAACCAAGTAAAAGAATTTCATGATGCCATGGGGCTAACAGGATTAACCATCACCAAACTAGATGGTACAGCAAAAGGAGGGATTATTTATGCCCTTGCAGAAACAACTAAAATTCCTGTTAGGTTTATAGGTATCGGTGAAGGTATAAACGACTTAACAGAATTTAATGCTCAAACTTTCTCAGACGCTTTATTTGAATAACCATGAAATTACCATCAACCACTAACCACCATGAAATAAATGCCTTCAAAAAAGGCTATCGCCTAGCACTTGATAAAAGACCTAAAGACATAATCCCAAGCACAATTAAAAGGCATGAACAGCTCCGTTTTTATTTTGAAGAAGGCTACCAGCAGGCACAAGATGACCTAGAAAATTCAGAACATGAAGCCAACAAACCTCAATGGATTAAACGATTTATTTGGTTAACTGTAATGATATTAGGAGGCTTAGCTACGGCTGCTTCAATAGTAAACAGCTATGAAAAAGAAAACTTAAACAAACAGCCTATAGCTGCAAAAAAACGACCAAATACAACAATCACAGAACTTTCATTACTTTCAAAAAATGAACGAAAAGATCTAACTCAATCAAGACAAGATCAACAGCATAAAAAAATAATTAACACCCAATCTAAAATTATTTCTTCAAAAATAACATTTAAAAACCCTCATATAAAGCAACTTAATGGGAAAATATTAGACTGGCAAAAAACTATCCCTAAAAACATTAAAAACATTACATTTAAAACAGAAATAAATTATCTAGATAGCCCCCTAAAACTACAGTGGATTTTTAAAAACCACCTTATAAAAGAAGAAAAAATAAATAAACGCCAGTTCTCCTCTAAAATAACTCTTGCCAGTAACTGGTCAGGGTTTTGGCTGTTACAAGTTATAAATACTGACAAAGAGGTTTTACTTCGTTATAATTTCAATTATATAAAATAAACCATCTAATAAATACTATGAAAATCATCTTTCTCGCTTTATCCTCCATTCTAATAACAAGTTGTGCCTCCAACCTTCCTAAAGATACGCATGACAATATTTGCCACATTTACGAATATGACGATGACTGGGAAGATGCAGCACAAGAATCCGCTAAAAACTGGGGAACTCCAGACTATGTGTTAATGGCAATGATGCACCAAGAGTCCAGATTTAAGCATGATGCTAGACCTAAAAGAGAATATGCCTTAGGATTTATTCCATTACCAAGAAGATCCTCCGCATTCGGCTATCCACAAGCTAAAGATGAAGTTTGGAAAGAATACCGACAAGAAGAAAGTAGCTATGCAAGTAGAACAGATATAGAAGATTCTTTAGACTTTATGGGATGGTACAACTACCGATCCTATAAAAGAAATAGAATAAACCGTAACAATGCTTATAAACTATACCTAGCCTACCATGAAGGACATGGAGGGTACCAAAAAAAGAGCTACTTAAAGAAAAAATGGTTAATTAAAGTCGCACAAAAAGTACAACGGCGAGCTAATTTATATAAAAAACAATTAAAAAATTGCTCTAGGTTTAAAAGTTACCAACAAACTAATAAAAAAGTACCGCATAAGAAAAACAAGTCCAAAGGCAAAGTCAAAGGCAAATGCAATGCTCCTTGGCCCTATTGCTAGTACATAAAAAAAGCCCTAAAAAGGGCTTTTTTTAAACAAATACAAAGACAAACTAAGCTTTGTACTTCTCCACAATAACTGAAGCATTTGTTCCACCAAAGCCAAAACTATTGCTCATAAATCTATTCATTCCTGCATTCTCAATTAAACTTGTAACTATCGGCATACCTTCACACTCTGGATCAAGATTGTCAATATTAACCGAAGGCGCAATAAAATCATGCTCTAACATGCATAAACTATAAATTAACTCATGAACCCCTGCCGCACCAAGAGAGTGACCAGACAAAGACTTTGTTGAACTAATTTTTGGAATGTTACTACCAAAAACCTCTCTAATAGCTGCCGCTTCTTTAGTATCTCCAACAGGAGTAGAAGTTCCATGAGGGTTGATATAATCAATATCACCATCAACCGTTTCAAGAGCCATATTCATACAGCGCACAGCACCTTCACCTGATGGGGCAACCATATCATAACCATCAGAATTAGCACCATAACCAGTTATCTCTCCATAAATTTTAGCACCTCGTGCCAAAGCATGTTCTAATTCTTCAACAACAACCATGCCACCGCCGCCGGCAATAATAAATCCGTCTCTATCCGCATCATAAGCACGAGAAGCCTTATCTGGATTATCATTATTCTTAGTTGATAAAGCTCCCATAGCATCAAACATTACAGACATAGTCCAGTGTAATTCTTCACCGCCACCTGCAAAAACCACATCCTGCTTACCAAGTTGAATTTGTTCAACTGCAGCACCGACACAATGAGCAGAAGTTGAGCAAGCAGAACTAATAGAATAGTTAAGACCCTTAATTTTAAAAGGTGTAGCAAGACAGGCTGAAACAGTCGAGCCCATTGTACGAGTAACCATATAAGGTCCAACTCTCCTAACGCCTTTTTCACGAGCAATCTCCACTGCCTGAGTAGAATTAGAATTAGAACCTCCACCAGAACCAGCTACCAAGCCTGTTCTGGGATTAGAAACCTGCTCATCACTCAAGCCAGAATCCTTCACGGCTTGATCCATAGCTATGTAGCTATAAGCGGCTGCATCACCCATAAACCTTAAATTCTTTCTATCTATAAGTTCTTTAAAATCAAGGTTTTTAACCGCACCATGAACTTGTGAACGCATACCATTTTCTTTATATTCAGGGGCAAAAACTATTCCAGATTTACCCTGTCTTAAAGAATTAGTAACTTCCTCTTTATCATTCCCTAAACTAGAAACAATACCTATACCTGTGATAACAACTCTTTTCATTTAAAATGCATCCGTATTAGTGAATAGACCAACTTTTAAGTCTTTTGCTGAATATATTTCCTTACCGTCTACTAAAAGATAAGCATCCCCAATTCCCATATAAAGCTTTCTCTTAATTACTCTCTTCATATTAATAACATACTCTACCTTTTTTGCAGTAGGTAAGACCTGACCATAAAACTTCACTTCTCCACAGCCTAAAGCACGACCACGACCTGACCCTCCAGTCCAACCTAAGAAAAAGCCAATTAACTGCCACATAGCATCAAGACCTAAACAACCAGGCATAACAGGATCTTCATTAAAGTGACACTCAAAGAACCAAAGAGCTTCAGATACATCTAACTCTGCTCTTATTTCACCCTTGCCAAATTCTCCGCCTTCTTCAGACATGTGAGTAACTCTATCAAACATCAACATTGGAGGTTTAGGAAGCTGAGCATTACCTTCTCCAAATAACTCACCACGACCACTTGCCAATAATTCTTCTTTTGTGTAACTAGATTGCTGTTCCATTTATCATCCGAAATATATAAATCAAGTGGCTATTATACAGAGCTCTAAAAGTGATTACAATTAAGGAGGCACTAAAATATTCATTTAGGTAAAGAAAGTTAAATAAGATGTTATATATCATGAATTTCAAACAAAAAAAAACCGAATTAAAGTTAATTAATACGGTTTTCTCGAAAAGCTCTCGCTCCTCTAAATATAAGCTTGGAGATGACCTACTCTCACATGGCAACTGCCACACTACCATCGG
>CAZMHA010000037.1:0-13942 GCA_964565985.1 uncultured Piscirickettsiaceae bacterium
ACCCAAAATGAAAGATTATTTGTTTTTTTTTTTCCCCAAACCCCCCCCCCCCCCCCCCCCTTTTTTGGGGGGGGGGGGGGGGGGGGTAAAAACTGAGTAATGACTAGGTTAATTTACCATGGCATTGCTTATATTTTTTTCCCGATCCACAAGGGCAAGGTTCATTTCTTCCCACTTTTGGAGTTTCTCTTTTGTAAGGTTGCTCGCTTTCCTCTTCGTTGCTAACTGCATCAGCAATGCCCTTTGCTGCTGGGTGAGATGCTTCAAGCTTTTTAGGTCTGTCTGCTTCAACCCTTCTTTCATAAGCATCAACATCATCACTACCTTGAATTTGTACCTTTGCTAGGGTTTGTGTAGTTTCAAACATTACCTCATCTAAGAAGCTTTCAAACATACTTGCTGATGTTGCACGATATTCTTGAAAAGGGTCTTTTTGTGCATAACCTTTTAGGTGAACCCAACGGCGTAAATAGTCCATTTCATTAAGGTGATGTCGCCATTGTTGATCTATGGTTTTTAACAAGACTTCTTTTTCAAAGTTATGTCTTGTTTTTTCATCTACTATCGACATTTTAGAAGAGTATAACTCTTTAATTTCTATAGTTATTTTTTCAATAATCTTTTCTTCAAACAAGCTTTTATCTTCATCTAGCCATTGCTTAACTGGCAATTCAATACTTAACTCTTCTTTTATAGACGCTTCCAAACCTTCAATATTCCACTGTTCTTCTAGACTACCTTTAGGAATAAAGTTGCTGGCAATAGTTTCAATTACATTTTCTCTTAGTGAGTCTATTACATCAGAAACACTTTCTTCTTCCATTAACTCATTGCGTTGTGAATAGACAACTTTTCGCTGTTCATTAGAAATGTTATCAAACTTAAGTAAGTTTGCTCGTTCATCTTGATGCATTCTTTCTACTTGTTTTTGAGCTCTTTCTATAGACTTAGTAACCATACCATGTTCAATTGCCTCATCAGATTTCATACCTAAACGACGCATCATATTTTTTACTTTTTCAGAGGCAAACCTGCGCATTAAATCATCATCTAAAGAAAGGTAAAAACGAGTAACCCCTGGGTCACCTTGACGACCTGAACGACCACGCAGTTGGTTGTCAATACGGCGCGATTCATGCCTTTCTGAACCTACCACCATCAAGCCACCTTTTTCAATAACTTCATCATGCCTTTTTTGCCAGTCGGCTTTTACTTCTGCAATTTTTTTATCTGTCGGTTGATTTAATTCTGAAATTTCTACTTCTAAATTACCACCCAATACAATATCTGTACCACGCCCAGCCATGTTAGTAGCAATAGTAATTGCTCCAGGTCGACCTGCTTCAGCTATAATCGTAGCTTCGCTTTCATGTTGTTTTGCATTTAATACATTGTGTTTTATTTTTGCTTTCGTTAAAAGTTCAGATAATATTTCTGACATTTCAATTGATGCCGTTCCAACTAAAATAGGTTGCCCTGTCTTATGAATTTGTTCTATATCTTTAACTATCGCATCAAATTTTCCTTGTATATCTAAGAAGATCAAGTCAGTTTTATCATCACGATTTGGTTCAACATTAGTGGGTACAACTACCACTTCTAAATTATATGTAGATAAAAACTCGCCAGCTTCCGTATCAGCTGTGCCAGTCATTCCTGATAGTTTGTTATATTGCCTAAAATAATTTTGGAAGGTGATGGATGCATAGGTTTGGCTTTCTGCCTGAATTTGTACATTTTCTTTAGCCTCTACTGCTTGGTGCAGTCCGTCTCCCCAACGGCGACCAGACATTTTACGCCCAGTATACTCATCAATAATTATAACTTCGTTATCTTGAACAAGATAATCAGTATTGATTTCAAACAATAGGTTTGCCTTTAAAGATGCATTAACTAACTTCATTAAGCCAATATGTTCAGCATCATACAACGACTCTTCTTCAGCAATTACGCCAACTTCAATCAACATTTTTTCTACTTTTTCATGCCCCTCATCGGTTAGGTGTATTTGTTTGTTTTTTATATCTATAACAAAGTCACCAGTTGAAGTTTTAGTTTCTTTATCTTCTTCTCCCTCTTCTAAATGAGGGATAATTGGGTTTATTTTTTTATATAACTCTGATTTATCCTCGGCAGGACCTGAAATAATTAAAGGGGTTCTTGCTTCATCTATCAGTATAGAATCCACCTCGTCAATTACTGCAAAGTGTTGCTCACGCATAACTCTTTCTTCAGTAAAAATAGCCATGTTATCGCGTAGATAATCAAAGCCAAATTCATTATTGGTTCCATAGGTAACGTCGCATTGATATGCTTGCTGTTTTTCTTCCGCGGACTGTCCAGATAAAATAACTCCTGTAGTAAGCCCCAAAAAGCTATATATTTTATCCATCTGTTGTGCATCTCTTTCTGCCAAATAATCATTGACCGTGATAACATGCACACCTTTTCCTTCAAGTGCATTCAAGTAAACAGCAAGGGTAGCAACCAGAGTTTTACCTTCACCTGTACGCATTTCTGAGATGTTACCCTCATGCAACACCATGCCACCAATCATTTGTACATCATAATGTCGAAGCCCTAAGGTTCTTACACTAGCCTCTCTAACTACTGCAAAAGCTTCAGTTAAAATTGAATTTAACGAAGAGCCATCAACAACTTTTTGTTTAAAGATAATAGTTCTTTCTTTTAACTCTTCATCTGACAAGGCTGTTATTTCAGCTTCAAAATTGTTAATTTGTTCAATTCTAGTACGGTATTTTTTAAGTAGCCTTTCATTGCGACTACCAAAGATTTTGGTTAAAAAGGACAGTGCCATTTGCGTAAACTTCTCGTAATTTTGTAAAAATAATAACCGCTTATATTAGCATATCTTGTAGATCTTTAAACAGTTATCAACTGATAGCTTTGCTTGTAACAATTACTAGCTCAAAATAAGATATATTTTGTTATAAAAAAGCCAGCAATTGCTGGCTTTTTAATTATCATCTTAGTTATTTTAAGATAAAGTATTAAGAAACTACTTTACTACTTCCATATTTAATCGGTGGCTTCTGCCCAGCATAATCAATAAGTTCATAGCTTGATTTATCAGCCATAAGAGCTCTAAGCAGTTGGTTGTTTAGTGCATGCCCTGATTTGTGTGCAATAAATTCGCCAACTATTGCATGCCCAGTTAAAAACAAATCACCAACGGCATCTAGTATTTTATGGCGCACAAATTCATCTTTATCTCTTAATCCTTCAGGATTTACTACACCATCCTCATCCAAACCTATTGCATTATGCAGGCCTGCTCCTAAACCTAAATTTTGATCTTTAAGTTTTTCTATTTCAGACATAAAACCAAAAGTTCTTGCACGGCTAACTTCTTTAAAATATGCGGTTGATGAAAACTCAAGAGTCATTTCTTTTGCGGTATTTTCAAATGCGGCATGGTCAAAGTCAATTGAAAAAGTCAATCTAAAACCTTCATAAGGTTTAAAGGATGCATGACCACCTTGATCATTAGTAACAGTTATGGGTTTCAATATTCTTATAAAAGATTTAGGAATGGTCTGTGGCTCAATACCTGCTGACTGTAATAAAAAGATAAAATGTGATGCACTTCCATCCATAATAGGCACTTCATCGGCAGTAATATCAATAAACAAATTATCAACACCTGTGCTAGCTAACGCCGACATTAGGTGTTCAATAGTCGCAATTTTAACCTGCTTATCACCTACATCTTTTACTATGGTTGTGCATAGCCTTGTTTCTCTAACAAGCTCCGGAGAGACAGAAAAGTCAATAACAGGATCTAGATCCACGCGTCGAAAAACGATTCCTGTGTTTTCTGGTGCTGGTCGTAAAGTTAGTACGGCTTCATGCCCAGTATGTAAACCAACGCCCTTAGCTTTTATTGTATTAGATATTGTTTTTTGTCTCACGAACGACCCTTGATATAATCTTTTTAAAAACTTATGTCTTATTTATTGAATAGCCGCCTACAAATTCAGCAGTAAATTTTAACATAAACTAAAAGCTGTCTTTAAACCAACTTTTCATTTTAGATAAAATAGAGCTTTCATCCTGCCTTGGGCTTGAGTTTGACCCATTAACCATAATAGAATAATTTCTATATTTTTGCGTGTAGTTAACTAACCCTATTGTTGTTGCAAAGGAAGGGTTAGTTGCCTCTTCCTTTAATCCCACAATATCAACAGGAATCCCTAGTTTTACTGGCATATGAAAAACTTCTTCTGCTAGTTCAACCGCTCCTTCAACCAATGAGCTTCCTCCAGTTAGAACAATTCCTGCTGTAATTTTATCTTCAAAATTTGCTCCTTTAAGTTCTGCTTGAATAAGTTGGAATAATTCTTCGTATCTTGGCTCAATAACTTCTACTAAAGTTTGTCTGGACAAACATCTTGATGGTCTATCTCCAACAGAAGCTACTTCAATTTCTTCATCTACCGAAATAAGTTGTGGTAAAGCACAAGCATACTCGCGTTTAATTTGTTCGGCAGATGCCATAGGAGTACGCAACGCAACCGCTATATCATTAGTCACTTGATCACCTGCAACAGGTATAACGGCAGTATGTCTTATTGATCCATTTTGGAAAACAGCTATATCAGTAGTTCCTCCACCAATATCAACCAAACAAACGCCTAATTCTTTTTCATCTTCGGATAATACTGCTTCTGATGATGCTAACTGTTCAAGGATTAAAGAATCTACTTTTAAATCACACCGTTCGACACATTTAGTTATATTTTGAGCGGAGCTAACTGAACCAGTAATCATGTGCACCTTGGCTTCTAGCCTAACACCTGACATTCCTACTGGCTCACGAATACCTCCCTGACTGTCAATCATAAATTCTTGCGGCAATATGTGTAATATTTCTTGGTCACTAGGTATAGCAATAGTTTTAGCTGCTTCAATTACTCGCTGCACATCTTCTTCTTGTACTTCTTGGTTGCTTATAGCTACCATTCCGTTGGAGTTAAAACTATTAATATGGCTACCTGCAATACCCACCGCAACAGAGGTTACTTTTATTCCTGACATGCGTTCGGCACTATCTATCGCTCGCTGGATTGATTCTACAGTTGACTCTATATTAACAACCACGCCTTTTTTTAAACCTTTTGATGGGTGAGTCCCGATACCAATAACTTCTATTACGCCATTGTCTTTTATTTTTCCGACAATAGCTGCAATTTTTGAAGTGCCTATGTCTAGACCGACGACAATATTATTAGAATTGGAAGGCTGATGATTTTTTGCCATTTTAACTACCTTATTTAATCTTTAAGCTACTTTTAAAGCTTCTTTTTTAACTTAACTACAAATCCGTTACTATATCTTAAATCATAGGTTTGTGCTTGCTTTCTTATAGGTTTTTTAACTTTAGAAAAGGACAATATAAACCTTTCTATTTGATCTTGCCAACCTTGTTTACCAAGGATTATTTTTGTACCTGATGTAAAACTTATTAACCAGCCCTTATCAACTCTTTTATCTATGCTCACAATATGCCAATTTAACCTGTTAAATTGTGTTTGAAAAAAAGATAGTTTTTCTAACATTGCTTTTGCATTTTTATCATCAGCATTAAGTGCAACATATTGTTCAAAGTTAGAAGTATCGTAGGGGTAAAAAATATCTGCCTGTGCGTTGAGTAGACCACTATTTCCCCACTTAGCAACAGGAGTTTGTTCAACAATTTCCACTACTAAAAAATTAGGCCATTTTCTTGTTACCTGAGCTTGGTCAACCCATTCTAGCTTTTCTATACTTTTATGTATTTGTTCAATGTCTAAACGCCAAAAAGAATCCCCTATGTATTTGTTTAAAATAGTTTGCAGCTCTTCAGGGTTTAAATGATTTAATTTTGTTTTTACTTTGTATCCCTCTAGTTCTTTGTCTGGATAATAGACAAACCAATAGGCAACGGCAAGTAACAATGCCAAAATAAAAGAAAAAGAAAAAAACTGTTTTACTTTAGTCATTTACAAACTGTTCTTTTGGCTGTTCTTTTTTAGCTAGGCTTATTAACAAAACAACCAAGTCTGCAAATGACAATCCTATAGATTTTGCTGCCATAGGTACCAAACTATGGTCAGTCATACCGGGTATAGTATTTAACTCAATTAACCATGCTTGGTTATTATCATCTAACATTAAATCAACCCGACCCCAATTTTTTGCACCTAGTGCGTGAAAGGCTTGTAAGGATAATTTTTTAATTTCTTCTTCCTGTTCCCTCTCTAAATTTACAGGACAAAGATATTCGGTATCATTTGATTTATACTTAGCATCAAAGTCATAAAAATCATGGCTAGTTTTTAACTCAATTAAGGGCAAAGCAATGCCGTCAACAATACTGCAAGTAAATTCACGCCCAACGATCCACTTTTCAACTAAAATTTCATTGTCATATTGCTGAGCAAAGGCAATAGCTTCAACAAGTTCATTTAGAGAATTAGCTTTTTTCATTCCTAGGCTAGAACCCTCTCTAACAGGCTTAACTATTACTGGAAACCCCATAGAGTAAGAGGTTGGTTCAAAGGGTTGTAAAACTGATACAGCTAAAAAGCCAGGTGTAGATAGTCCTATACCCTGCCACAACCATTTGGTACGCAACTTATCCATAGATAAAGCAGAGGAAGCCATATCACTACCAGTATAAGGCAGATTAATTGCGCCCAAAATAGCAGATACCCCTCCGTCTTCACCCCAACGACCATGTATAGCATTAAAAACCCGTTCAAACTTACCCGATAAATCAAGCAAGTGTTCAACTTTAGTAATATCTAACAGAGTAACATCTACTTTTTTTGACTTTAAAGCTTCAAAAATAGCTAAGCCACTTTTTAAAGAAATTTCTCTTTCTGCCGCAACTCCACCCATCAACACTGCAACCTTACCTAAGTTTTTAACTGGATAATTGCTAACCCTGCCAAGTAAATTTTCGTAACTACTCACCATATTCACTCCAGGTTCTAGCTAGCCTGCCTATGTCCCCTGCCCCCATAACTAAAACCAAATCATCGTCTTGTAAAATGTTCTCTGCAAAAAAGTCTAAATCAGTTAATTTTTCTGCATAAACCAAGTCTTTACCACCTAACATGCGTAATGATTGTAAAAGAGATTTTGAATTAAAAGCAGTTAAGGGTTCTTCACCTGCTGGATATACTTCGGTTAAAACTAGTAAATCTGGTGCTTGTAATACTCGCACAAATTCATCAAACATATCTCTGGTTCTACTGTATCTATGGGGTTGAAAAACTAAAACTATGCGTTTATTTGGGTAAGAATTTCTAGCCGTTTTTAGCGTTGCTTCTAATTCTGTTGGGTGATGCCCATAATCATCTACCAAGGTTACTTTTTTGCCACCTATAATTCTCTGGTTACTAACTTCAAAACGACGCCCTACTCCACCAAACTTAATCAAAGCTGATTGAATACTAGCAACATCAACATTCAACTCTACCGCTATAGTTATTGCGGCTAATGCATTTAACACATTATGATCACCTGGCTGGGATAAAGTAACCGCAAAAGGTTCTAAATCAAATGCCTTTACCATAAAGCTCATTTGTAAACCTTCGGCAACCACATCATAAGCACGAACTTCAGCATCTTCAGAAAAACCATAGGTAAATAGTTTTCGTGATAACTTAGGAATAATGTTGCGAACATTCTCATCATCAATGCACAAAACCGCCATACCATAAAAAGGCAAACGATGAACAAACTCAATAAAAGTATTCTCTAAAAGCTGATAATCACCATTATAGGTTTCCATGTGATCTTCATCTATATTTGTAATTACTGACAGCATTGGCGTAAGGTGCAAAAAAGAAGCATCAGACTCATCTGCCTCCGCAATTAAATATTTGCTAGAACCTAAACGGGCATTAGAATTTACCTGTTTTAACAAGCCTCCAATAACAAAAGTTGGATCTAACCCACCCTCGGTTAAAATGGCAGCAGCTAAGCTAGTGGTAGTAGTTTTACCATGGGTCCCCGCAATGGCTATCCCAAATTGCATTCGCATTAATTCCGCCAGCATTTCTGCCCTTGGAATAATAGGAATACGATGTTCTTTTGCATAATCAACTTCTGGATTTCCATCTCCAATTGCAGTAGAAACTACCACTACATCTGACTCTTTTACATGATTTGCATCATGACCTATCTGTATATTAGCCCCTAAACACTGCAAGCGCTTAACTGTCTGGTTTTCACGAATGTCAGAACCAGTAATAACATAACCAAGGTTTAAACAAACCTCCGAAATGCCAGCCATACCAACACCACCGATACCAACAAAATGTATTTTACTAATGTAATCTTTCATGCAGACATCTCTATTTTTTCTGTATTTGGATATTCTACCTAAATAAATATAAAAACACGGGAATTTTACACAAAAGAAACAAATCGTTCAGGAGTAGGGGGGGGGGGGGAAAAAGAAAAAAAACTTTTAATAACTAACTAAGGATATCAATTGCTTCATTAATCGATATTACTAGTTTATCAATATCTTCAATATTATTATAAACTCCAAATGAGACTCGGACGGTTGAGGGTACTTTAAATTTTTGCATTACGGGCATTGCACAATGATGGCTTGCTCTTACTGCTATGCCATCTTGGTCCATTAGCGTTGCCATATCATGTGGGTGGGTGCCTTCAATAATAAACGAAATTACTCCGCCTTTATTTTTTGCTTGCCCAATAATTTTTAGACCTGATATTTTGGATAGTTGCTCTGTGGCGTAGCTAAGTAGTTTATCTTCATAAGCAGATATATTATCTAGACCTATTTTTTGCATAAAGTCTATTGCTACACCTAAGCCGATTACTCCTGATATATTCGGGGTTCCTGCTTCAAATTTGTAAGGTAGTTGGTTGTATTCGGTCTTTTCAAAGGTAACAGAGTAAATCATATCGCCCCCCCCTTGGTATGGAGGCATTACTTCTAGCAAGCGTTCTTTTCCAAACAACACTCCTATGCCAGTTGGCCCGTACATTTTGTGGGCAGAGAAGGCGTAGAAATCACAGTTTAAATCTTGCACATCTACTTTTAAATGTGGCACGGCTTGAGCCCCGTCAATAAGTACTTTTGCTCCAACTTTATGGGCTAGTTCTGTCATTTCTTTTACTGGGTTAATTGTACCTAGTGCGTTGGACATATGAGTAATGGCGAGAAGCTTGGTTTTTGTTGAAAGCATTTCTGCTAGCTCTGTTAGTGATATTTCACCCTGTTGGTTAATTCTTAAAATAAATAGCTCTATACCTATTTCATCTCTAAGCATTTGCCAAGGCACTATATTGGAGTGATGCTCCATTTCGGTGATAATTATTTCATCACCTTTTTTTAGGTTACTACTACCCCAACTGCTCGCAACTAGGTTGATTGATTCTGTTGTGCCACGGGTAAAAATTATTTCTTTAGTTGTACTAGCATTAATAAACTGACGAGTTTTTTCTCTTGCTCCCTCATATTTTTCGGTGGCTTTTTCACTTAAGCTATACACTCCTCTATGAACATTGGCATTTTCTGCGGTGTAGTATTGGGTTATTTCATCAATCACGATTTGTGGTTTTTGTGAAGTTGCTCCACTATCTAAATATACTAGATTTTGTCCATTTTGCTTTTGTTTTAATATAGGAAATTCTTCTCTAATTTGTGCAAAGTTAACCATTAAATTTCCTTATCTAACTTTTTCTTAATCAGTGCAGCTAACCAGTCTTTAATTTCTGGGTTGTTAATTGAGTCGAGAGGTTCTAATACGAATGCTCTGGTAATTAATGCCATAGCATCTGCCTTACTAATTCCACGAGATTGACAGTAAAAAAGTTGCTTGTGGTCAATTTGTCCAGAGGTACAACCATGCGAACAAAGCACATCATCAGCATAAATCTCTAACTGAGGCTTTGTATCCATTTTGGCGTTATTGGATAGCAACAAGTTTCTATTATCCATATTTCCATCGGTTTTTTGGGCATCTTTTTCTACAAAAATCATGCCGTTAAATACACCACGAGCCTGATCATCTAGTACAAATTTGTGCAGTTGATAGCTTTGACAATTTGGTACATTGTGATTGGTTACGGTACGAGAATCTACAACCTGCTGTTCATCTCCTAATGCCACCGAACTTTGATAGGCTTCACAATACTCGCCGTTAAAGCTAAGTATATTGTGATGCCTTGCAACTGCACTACCAATATTTATATAGTGGCTTTTAAAAATAGATTTTTCTGCTTGATTGATAATTTGATTATTAAAATAAAAGCTATTTTTATTTAAAGCTTGTACGACAAATTGTTCACACAAGGCATTTTTTTCAAGGTTTATTTCTGCATATCCATTATTAAACTTAGCACTATCAGTTAAGGACACTAGCTGCTGGATGATTTTAGCCTGTGCGGCTTCTGCAACATTTACCTTTACGCCGATAGCTTCCATAGATTGCTGGCTTGCTACCTGCACAATATGTAATGGCAAGTCTAAAATTGTTTTTGCATCAACATTAATAGTTATAGTTTGCTCACTAGTCATGGCGAACAATGCAGGGAAGGTATCTAAGGAGGTCGGTAGCATTAACTTGTTACTATTAATACTAAGCTGACATCCTTTTGGTAAATCAGCCAGGTTATCAGATAATTCTTGGCTAAATACACCATCAACAAAGATTATTTTAAAGCTAGCAAACTCAGGTAAAAAAGTATCTAAGTCAGCATTTTTACCCCCCTCTATCTTACTGAAAAGGGTATTTTTCCAGCTTTCAAGTGAAGTGTATTGCCACTGTTCGTCTTTTTTTGTTGGTAAACCCTTCTCTAATAAAGACTGTTTTGCTTGCTGTCTTAAGCCTGTTGTTTCTGCCGAGTCATCTTGCCCTGCTACAAGCAACGATGCATAGTGTTCGATTATTGCCGTATCTTCTGCCGACACAGCTATTTTATGGTTACTTTTGCTCATGTTATTTACTAGCTTTATAATCAGCAATAATTTGGTCGTAGCCATTTTTCTCTAATTCATGTGCCAGCTCAAAACCTGCTGTTTTGATAATTTTACCGTCAAACAACACATGCACAAAATCAGGTTTAATATAATCAAGCAAACGCTGATAATGGGTAATCACAATAAAACCTCTGTCTTTACTACGCAAAGAATTTACGCCATTAGCTACAATTTTCATCGCATCAATATCTAGCCCAGAATCAGTTTCATCTAAGATACAAAGCTTAGGTTCTAACAATGCCATTTGAAAGATATCATTGCGTTTTTTCTCTCCACCAGAAAAACCAACATTAACTGAACGCTCTAACATGTCTTTACGCATATTTAATAGTTCCATCTTTTCTTGCGCATACTCATCAAAGTCGAACATATCTAACGCTGGCAAGCCCTGTTCTTCACGAATGGCATTTACTGAAGTTTGCATAAACAATTTATTACTCACCCCAGGAATTTCTACAGGATACTGAAAGGCAAGGAAAATACCTTTTCTAGCTCTATCCTCAGGGTCTTCATCAAGCAAGTCTTCACCATTAAAACTAATGCTACCTGCAGAAACCTCATAGTCTTCATTACCAGATATAACACTAGAAAGAGTACTTTTACCTGAACCATTAGGTCCCATAATTGCATGTACTTCACCCGCATTTACTTGCAAGCTTAAGCCCTTAAGGATTTCTTTATCTGCATTATTTTCCACATGGGCATGAACATTTTTTATATCTAATAACATAGTTTATCCTACTGATCCTTCTAGGCTAATCGCCAATAATTCTTCTGCTTCTTGTGCAAACTCCAAAGGAAGTTCTTTAAACACATCTTTACAAAATCCGTTTACTATCATAGAAATAGCGTCTTCTTCGCCTATCCCTCTTTGCTTACAATAAAACAACTGGTCATCTCCAATTGTAGAAGTTGTCGCCTCATGCTCCATTGTTGCGGTTGCGTTTTCTACCTCAATATAAGGGAAGGTATGTGCACCACACTTATCACCAATTAACATAGAATCACACTGGGTAAAATTACGGGCATTTTCGGCAGTTGGTAAAATTTTAACCATACCACGATAGGTATTTTGCGAAACACCTGCTGATAAACCTTTAGAAATAATGGTACTACTGGTATTTTTACCAATATGGATCATTTTAGTGCCGGTATCCGCCTGCTGGCGATTATTAGTTAGAGCCACAGAATAAAATTCACCAATTGAATTATCTCCTAACAAAATACAGGATGGATACTTCCAAGTAATTGCTGAACCTGTTTCTGCTTGGGTCCAAGACATTTTGGCATTACGACCTTCACAAATACCCCGTTTGGTAACAAAGTTCAATATCCCACCCTTATTGTCTTTATCGCCAGGGTACCAGTTTTGTACGGTTGAATATTTTACTTCCGCGTCTTCATGTACTATTACTTCGACTACGGCGGCGTGAAGTTGGTAGCTATCTCTTGCTGGTGCAGAACAACCTTCAAGATAACTAACGAAACTACCTTTTTCAGCAATTACAATCGTGCGTTCAAACTGCCCTGTTTTGGCTTCATTAATTCTAAAATAAGTTGACAAATCAATTGGACAACGAACATTTTCAGGAATGTAAACAAAAGTACCGTCAGATGCTACTGCTGAATTTAAACTAGCAAAAAAATTGTCATCATAACGCACTACAGAACCCAAGTATTTTTGCACCAACTCTGGATACTCATGTACCGCATCAGACAAAGAACAAAATATAATACCCAGCTCCGCCAAATCCTCGCGTTTGGTAGTAGAAACAGATACAGAATCAAAAATAGCATCTACCGCAATATTAGGTTTTTCTGCATCAGCATTACCTGCAACAGGTACACCCAAAGAGGCAAAAGCTTTTGCTATTTCATCATCAACTTCAGAAATCTCGGCATGTTGCCCATTTTCATCAGAGCTACAAGCAGAACATTCAGGGGCAGAATAATAACTAAAATCTTGATAATCTAGCTCTACATACTCAAGCTTAGCCCAATGAGGTTCTTCAAGAGTTAACCAATGTTCATAAGCCTTTAAACGGAAATCAAGCATCCACTGCGGCTCTTTCTTTTTTGCAGAAATCGCACGAACTACCTCTTCGCTCAAACCCTTAGCAAAAGTATTTACCTTAGTTTCAGTAAAGAAACCCTCCTTATAACCACCGCTTTTACTGGTTAAAAGCTCATTAATTTCTTCATACTCTGTATTGTATTCTGTTAGCTCTGACATTAGTTATTCTATCTAAAATTAATATCCTACTATTTTAGTAGGTTATTAGATATTTGTCTAGCCACGCCATTAAAATAGACGCAGAATAACTATCAAAAGAATAGAAATTTAGCGTAAAATTTATAACCAGCAAAAAGGAGCTTTATATATGGATTTAATAGCAGAAGTAATAACAACTTTATCAAGTTGGATAAGATTATACCTATATGAAATAGGTCTATCCATGACAGCAACACTATTAGTTATTTATGGACAAGACATAACCTACTTTATTAAACGACAAATATCTGGCTTATCATATTTTGTTCGCTTAACCCTATTTATACTGGTCTGTGCCTTTGGTTTTGCTTTTTTAACCTCCTTTTTAACCCCGCTAATAATAAGCTTTTTTGCAGGCATATCTGACCTATGGCTAGGTTTAATAGTTATATTAAGTTTTTATTTAATTGGATTTTTAGCTCAAAAGAAAAACTTATTCTAATCCTAAACGCTAAATTTTTAGTCAAAGAACAAACGGCTTGAAAGCCTTTAATAATAAGGTTTTATAATTAATAAGTTTTAAAAAAAAAACTTGCATAAGATAATTATTTCCCTATAATACGCCTCATCAAAATGATGTTTTGATTCTACCACTCCCGATTAGTTCAGCTGGTAGAACACCGGACTGTTAATCCGTATGT
>CAZMHA010000038.1:0-13883 GCA_964565985.1 uncultured Piscirickettsiaceae bacterium
GAAAGAGAAAAAAGACCGTGTTGATGATGCTCTTCACGCAACTCGTGCCGCAGTAGAAGAAGGAGTAGTTGCTGGTGGTGGTGTTGCATTAGTTCGTGCTTCGGCACTTGTAAAAGTGAAAGGTAACAATGATGAGCAAAATGTAGGTATTCAAATTGCAATGCGAGCAATGCAAGAGCCAATGCGTCAAATTGTTGAAAACTGTGGTCTAGAAGGTTCCGTAGTAGTAAACAAAGTTATGGAAAGCAAAGGTAATACTGGTTTTGATGCAGCAAAAGAAGAATATGTTGATATGATTAAAGCAGGAATTATTGACCCTGCAAAAGTAACTCGTTCAGCGTTACAAAATGCAGCATCAGTTGCAGGGCTTATATTAACAACTGGAGTAGCGATAGCAGAATTACCATCAGATGATGGCGCAACAGCTGATGCAGGTATGGGCGGTGGCATGGGAGGCGGAATGGGCGGAATGATGTAATCATTTAGTCTTTTCTTAAAATTATGTTTTAAGTTATAAGCCCCTTTTTTAGGGGCTTTTTTTGTTTATATGATTTATTTTGTTAGAATATCTTTTAAACTTAATAAGAAAGAAAATTATGTCAGATAAAAAAATAAAAATTGCGATTGTTGGAGGCACTGGTTATACCGGTGTAGAGCTGTTGCGTTTGCTTGCAAATCATCCTAATGCTGAACTTGTAGCAATTACTTCTCGTAGCGAAGATGGAGTAAAAGTTGCGGAAATGTTCCCTAACCTGCGTGGTTATTTTGATACTGCTTTTTCTATTCCTGATATTGAGCAGTTAAAAAAATGTGATTTGGTGTTTTTTGCAACGCCACATGGTGTAGCTATGTCAATGACCCCAGAGCTAGTGTCTGCAGGAGTGAAAGTAATCGATTTAGCCGCCGACTTTAGACTTGAAGACATGCAGGTTTGGGAAGATTGGTATGGCATGAAACATAGTTGTCCTGAAATTATGGCAGATGTTGTTTATGGGCTGCCTGAATTAAATCGTGAGGCAATAAAACAAGCAAAAATTATTGCGAACCCTGGTTGTTATCCAACTGCTGTACAGCTAGGTTTTCAACCGTTGTTAAAAGCAGGCTTGATAGATGTAACAGATTTGATTGCCGATGGAAAGTCAGGTGTTAGTGGTGCTGGTAGAGGAGCAAAGGTAGCCTCTTTGGCTGCAGAAACCTCAGAAGGGTTTAAAGCCTACGCTGTTAGTGGGCACCGTCATCAACCAGAGATGAAACAAGGTTTAGAAGAAATGGCAGAGAAGGAGGTTAATTTAACTTTTGTGCCACATCTTGTACCGATGATCAGAGGTATAGAAACAACCCTTTATGCAAACTTAACTATGCAAATTAACGAGACTGAATTACAAAATTTATTTGAAGATTTTTATAAAGATGAGCCGTTTGTTGATGTAATGCCAGCAGGAAGTTTACCGGATACCAGAATGGTAAAAGGTTCAAATATGCTTAAAATGGCAATTTATCAACCAGCAAATAGTAAAAAAGTAGTGGTAACTGTGGTTATTGATAACCTAGTTAAGGGTGCAGCAGGGCAAGCGATACAAAATATGAATATTATGTTTGGTTTGAATGAAAACATAGGTTTAAAACAGGTCGCAATACTGCCATGATTATAAGTTATAATATACAGATAGTAGTGGGGGAAAAATTATAATGTCTGAACTAGCACAACCAGTTAATTTTACAGAAACTGCAGCTGCCAAGGTAAGTGGCTTAATTGACGATGAAGGTAATCCTGATTTAAAATTACGCGTTTATATTACAGGTGGAGGTTGTTCAGGATTTCAGTATGGGTTTACTTTTGATGAAAGCCAAACTGAAGATGATACCGTAGTTGAAAAAGACGGGGTTAGTTTAATGATTGATCCAATGAGTTTTCAATACCTAGTAGGGGCAAAAATTGACTACCTTGAAGACTTACAAGGTGCAAGATTTGTAATAGAAAACCCTAACGCATCTACCACCTGTGGTTGTGGGTCATCCTTTAGCCCATAGTTATCTATATATAGTCCCCGTAAGTTTTATTTTTTAGAAGATCTTTATAATAAAGATTTTATTAGAGCAATTAGAGTAAATATATGCAATATATACCAGGTTTAGCAGGCGTTCCAGCAACAGAGTCTGAAATTTCTTTTATTGATGGTCAAAAAGGACTATTAAGCTACCGTGGTTATGACATTATGGAACTTGCAGAGTACTCTTCTTTTGAAGAAACTACCCTATTATTACTATTTGGATGCTTGCCTACACAAGCAGAGCTTGATGATTTTGATAAGGCATTAAAATGTTCTAGAAGAGTAAAGTTTAATATTCGTAATATTATGGAAAACTTACCGTCAACTACTCATCCTATGCACATGTTACAAATTGTTGTTGCCAGTCTTGCTAGTTTTTATCCTAGTACGGAATATATGAAAGGTGGCACAGAAAATCAAAAGTATATCAATGATGTAACAGTAAAAATAATTTCGCATATGGGAACTTTGGTAGCCATGTGGGAGCATATGCGTAATGGTTATGAACCTGTAGAGCCAAGAGAAGACTTATCCTACGCAGAAAACTTTTTGTACATGGTAACAGGCAGAGCCCCAGATAAAGACTGGTCAAGACTGCTTGATGCTTGTCTTATTCTACATGCAGAGCATACCATTAATGCATCCACCTTCACCACCATGGTAACTGGTTCAACCTTAGCAAATCCATGTTCGGTTATATCCTCAGCAATTGCATCTCTTTCTGGACCTTTACATGGAGGAGCTAACCAAAAAGTTGTTGAAATGCTAGAAGAGATTGGTGAACCAGAAAATGCTCGAGACTATATTGAAGAAAGGATAAAAGCAAAAAAAGTTATTTGGGGAATGGGTCACAGAGAATATAAAACAAAAGATCCACGAGCTACTATTTTACAAAAGTTATCTGCTAGCCTATTAAAAAATAAAACTGTAACTCTTAGTAAATCATTTAAAACCGCACTTGAGGTAGAAAAGATCTGTGAAGAGCTATTAGCACACAAGGGAGTTTATCCTAATGTTGATTTTTATTCAGGTATTTTATATAAGGAAATGGGTTTTGATGCAGGGCTATTTACGCCTATTTTTGCAGTAGCAAGGTCTGCTGGTTGGATGGCACACTGGCGTGAACAATTACAAAACAACAAAATATTTAGACCAACTCAAGTTTATAAAGGGGTAGGTAGCGCCTGTTATATACCAAAAGAAAAACCCTCAGAACCGGTTTAAATAACGGTTTCCCCCCCCCCCCCTAAAAATCAAAAGAGGAAAAAGGGTAGGAATAGTTTTTTCTGCTAGTTTATTTTTCCCAGATACCGCCAAGAATTGAATCTTTACTGGCTCCAGTTACATTAGTTAACTTTATCGCCTTTTTTTCTAGTCTTTGTACTGCTAGCCATGCACAAATAAATGCTTCTAATGAATGAGGGTTTATATTATATTTATCTGTGCTTACAACTGGTAGTTGGGTTGCTTCTGCTATTCTTGCTAATAGAGTTGTGTTTTCTACCCCCCCTCCACAAATTAGTATTTCTTTAATTTTGTGTGGATTAATGGCATTAGCAATTGTTGAGGCGGTTAGTTGGTTTAGGGTAGAAATCTGTTCATCTATACTTTCATTACCTTTTAAATGCTGTGCTAGCCAGTCAAGATTAAACACATCTCTTCCCGTGCTTTTTGGAGCAACTTTGGTAAAATATTTATCTGTTAATAATTTAGTAAGTAGTTCTTTATTTACAGTAGTTCTTTTAGCTATGTCACCATTTGTATCATAGTTTTTAGCAAGGTGTATTTGACATAGCTCATCCATTAAAGCATTACCAGGTCCAGTATCAAACCCTATTATTTGGTTGTCTTTTAGAATGGTCAAATTAGCAATACCACCAATATTAACTATGGCAATAGGTTGTTTGTTACCCAACATAAATTGGTGAAACGCAGGAGCAATAGGAGCACCTTGCCCATTATTTGCCATATCATCAATTCTAAAATCTGCCACAGTGGTAATTCCTGTAGCCTTGGCTATAAATGCTGGGTGGCCTAATTGCATACTAAAACATGCTGAATCATGGAATATAGTTTGACCATGACAGCCTATCGCAGTTATCTGCTCAGCTTGCATATTAGTTTCGTGGAGAATTTTATCTACGGCCTGGCAATACAATTTGGCTAGCTCTTTCTCTAAAAAAGATAGAGTTTGTAAATTAGTATTTTGTGTTTTGTTGAAAGATGCAAGCTGCGTTCTTATTTTTTTAGGATAGGAAATGCAAATAAATTTTATAACATTAAAATCATCCGCTTCTTTTTTAACTATTGTTATATCTATACCATCTAGGCTAGTACCAGACATTATGCCTATATAGAATTTAGCAGGCATCTATTCAAACTTCCTAGCTAATTGAATGCTTGGAGAGGCTCTATCTAATTGTGCTTGCATTAGAGAGGCATATTTAACAAATTTAGTTCGATATTTTTTAGGTACAGGTCCTGCATCTGGAAACTTAACTTTTAAAGGGTCAACATGGTGCCCTCTTTTTCTAAATTCGTAGTGTAAGTGAGGCCCTGTGGCAAGCCCAGAAGCTCCTATGTAACCAATGATTTGTCCTTGTTTTACCCATTGCCACTTCTTGTATTTGCCATAGCGAGACATGTGGGCATATACAGTTTTGTACTTTCCGGCATGCTTAATATAAATAACTCGGCCATAGCTTCTGCTCCATCCTAATTTTACTATTTGACCATCTCCTGTTGCTCTAATAGGAGTGCCTCTAGTTGCGGCATAATCAACGCCTCTGTGCGAGCGCCATTTTTTTAAAACAGGATGATAGCGTTTTGGTTTAAAACGAGAAGTAATTCGTACATAATCGACTGGGCTTCTTAAAAAGGCTTTGCGTAAATTTCTTTTGTTAGAATCATAATAGCCAAGATGTTCACCTTTTTTATCCTTCAGTAAAAAAGCGGTATGTCGGTCATTATGTGCAGTAGTTATTTCAGCTGCAAGTATGTCTCCATCTCCTATGTATTCATCATCAATATAGTGCTGTTCATAAATTACCTTAAAAGGGTCGCCTTTTCTTAGCTGGCGAACAAAGTCAATTTCCCAGCCAAAAATATCAGATAAAGACATAATTATTCTCGCGCTAAGCCCAGCAGACTTGGCACTTAAGTAAAATGAACCATTTATTTGGCCGCTTACCGAAACAACTACTTTTTTGATGGTTTTATTAATGGTTTTTATTTTAAATTTATTTTGTTGAATGGATAGTTGGAAGTGTTTTGTTTTAGTTTTTGGGTAGAAAATTTCTTGCAGTTTATTTTTTTGGTCAACCCATATATTTAGCTTATCACCAACCCTTAAATTTGTTAATTTAGAACTGTTTTTAACCTGTTGTATTTTAAATACTGTAGATGCTGGTATCCCTATACTGCTTAAGGCTTTAGAAAGGGAACCATTTTTATTAATAGTAACTTTGTGTAATTGCCAGTTGCTATATTTTTGATTTATTTTACCGCTAATAGGTTGTTTAAAACTAGAAGGAAGGGGCAGATTCTTTTTTTCAGTGGGCAGGCTTGCAGATGTAGTTACGGTTACTAGGCTTATGACACCAATAACTGTAATTAAATACAAAGATAGCTTTAATAATGTGTTGACGACTTGTGTTCGGTTAAATTTCATGGCAAATATTATAAGTTATTTTAATGACAAATTGTTTTCTTTAATAGCAAAGGTTTTCATGATTAAGTAGCAATTTGCGTACCCCTTTTAATGAAAAAGTATAGTTTTTATCTTCTAATTCTGCAAAATGCAGTTTTATACTAATTTTTGACCCCTGCTTTAAGTTATTTAATAGTTGTTTATATTGGTCTTTTACTTCACGCATGTTTTTTATATTAGCGGTATTTACTTCAAACCTGATTTTATTAGTAAAACCTTTGTTTTTATAAATTACCTTAAGAGAGGCGGTTAAATTAATTGGTTTTATTTGTTTATAGCCTTTTATTTCATAGCTAACTTCAATATAGTTTTTTGATAGGGTAGCGATAATATCTTCACCTAGTAAAATAATCTGTAAAGTTGGAAAAGGAGTCATATCTGTACATGAAATACCTAAAAAAGCGTCCTTGTTCGATTGTTTTGTAAACATTTCAAATTCACTAGTGTTATCAAGAGCATCGGTATAGAAAGTAATATGAAAATCACCAACCTGCTCACTTTTATTTGCGGCGAAAATGTTTAATGGCATAAGGCTTAGTAGAATCAGTATATAGAGATGTTTCATAGGTTCCTTTTCGGTTATAATCTTTTCCTATAAAAATTGAATGGAAAAAATAAAAATGTCAGTAAAGTCGGCAACGGATATTAGCACCTTTCAAGGTCTAATTCAAACCCTACAAGCCTATTGGGCAGAGCATGGGTGTGTAATTATGCAACCCTACGATATAGAAATGGGAGCAGGAACATTTCACCCTGCAACATTTTTAAAAGCAATTGGCCCAGAGCCATGGCGAGCAGCCTATACACAACCATGCCGTCGCCCAACTGATGGTCGTTATGGAAACAATCCAAATCGACTACAACACTATTATCAGTTTCAAGTAATGCTCAAACCTTCGCCAGACAATATTCAAGAACTATATTTAGACTCACTAAAAGCTATGGGCGTTGATCCGCTAGAGCACGATATTCGCTTTGTAGAAGACAATTGGGAATCACCTACTTTAGGAGCCTGGGGTTTAGGTTGGGAAGTATGGATGAACGGCATGGAGGTTACCCAGTTTACCTACTTTCAACAAATTGGCGGTTTAGAATGCAAGCCTGTTACTGGTGAAATAACCTATGGACTAGAACGCATAGCAATGTACCTGCAAGGTGTAGATTCAGTTTACGATTTAGTTTGGGTTGACGGCCCAAATGGCAAGGTTACCTACGGTGATATTTTTCATCAAAATGAAGTGGAAATGTCCAGCTACAATTTTGAACATGCAGATACAGAAATACTTTTTCAAAGATTTAATGACTGTGAAAAAGTTTTTGTTACTCTAGTAGAAGAAAAATTGCCTCTACCAGCTTACGAACAGGTATTAAAAGCCTCACATGCATTTAATATGCTTGATGCTAGGCAGGCTATTAGCGTTACCGAAAGGGCTAGATTTATTGGACGAGTAAGAACCATGGCAAAACAAATTGCCCAAGCCTATTACGAAGGGCGAGAAGAACTAGGGTTTCCGCTAGTGAAGGGGGGGGTAAAATGAGCACTCAAGAGTTTTTGGTCGAGTTAGGAACAGAAGAGCTACCTCCACTAGCCCTAAAAAAATTATCTAAAGCATTTGCCGATGGCATAGAAGCAGGCTTAAAAACCGCCGAACTAAACTATGGAGAGGTAAAAACCTATGCATCTCCAAGAAGATTAGCCGTGCAAATTTCAGATTTACAAACAGCACAAGAGGATAAGGTTGTTGAGAAAAAAGGTCCAGCCAAAAAAGCTGCTTTTGATGCTAACGGTAACCCCACTAAAGCGGTGCAAGGATTTGCACGAGGTTGTGGGATAGAAGTTGCAGAACTAGAAGAAGTAGATACACCTAAAGGTTTGTGGATGGTTTATCATCAGCAACAAAAAGGGCAACCAGCTTTAGAATTATTACCAGAGATAGTGAGCAAATCCTTAGCTAAACTACCTATACCCAAAAAAATGCGCTGGGGAAGTTCTAGCATAGAGTTTGTTCGCCCTGTTCATTGGCTCTTGATGTTGTTAGATGAACAGGTAATTCCTGCAACAATTTTAGGTAAAACTTCTGCAAATACAACCCGTGGGCACAGATTTCATGCTCCAAAAGAACTAGTAATTAATAAGCCAGCTGACTATGTGACAACACTAGAACAACAGGGTAAAGTACTCGTGGACTTTGCACAACGCAGTGAATTAATTCGCCAACAGGTAGCAACAATTGCCAAAGAAAATGGTGGTATAGCGGTAATTGATGAAAATTTACTAGAAGAAGTAACCGCATTAAATGAATGGCCACAAGCCATAGTTGGTGATTTCGATGATGAGTTCTTAAGTGTACCAGCTGAAGCACTTATTTCAGCTATGAAAGGGCACCAAAAATATTTTCACATGCTCGATAGCAACAATAAATTAATGGCAAAATTTATTACCATTTCTAATATTGCAAGTAGCAATCCAGCGTCAGTTAAATACGGTAATGAACGAGTAATTCGCCCTAGATTAGCTGATGCCAAATTCTTTTGGGAAAAAGACTTAAAAGCAGGCTTAGAAGGCTTTTTACCAAGGCTAAAAAAAGTAGTCTTCCAACAAAAATTAGGCACAGTTTATGACAAGGTTCAGCGTCTAGAAAAGTTAACAATTGCTATTGGTGAACCACTGGGTGGAGACAAAATTTTATTAGCAAAATCTGCAAGGCTTTCCAAGTGCGATTTGATGTCAGAAATGGTTGGTGAATTTACTAACTTGCAAGGTTTGATGGGCGGTTATTACGCACATGCTCAAAATGAAGACGCACAAGTGGTTGAAGCCATAGCACAACAATATAAACCAACTTTTGCAGGAGATAGCCTACCTTTATCTATAGTTTCACAAAGCTTAGCCATAGCCGACAAACTGGATTCTATTACCGGTATTTTTGGCTTAGGGCAAGTACCAACTGGTGATAAAGACCCATTTGCATTGCGTCGTTCCGCTCTTGGTTTGGTTAGAATAATTATAGAAAACGAGCTGAATTTAAACTTAAAAGAACTGGTAAAACATAGCCTATCTTTACACCCTGAAATAAATACAAATACGGCAACCATTAATGATATTTACGATTTTATTGTCAGTAGGTTAAAATCTTACTATGCAGATAAAGGCATTAGTGCTGAACAGTTTGAAGCCGTGCGAACTTGTGGTTCGTCTTATCCACTAGACTTTGACAAACGAATCGAAGCCGTCAAACAATTTTCCGCAATGGCAGAAGCCGAAAGTTTAAGTGCCGCCAACAAACGCATAGCCAATATTCTTAAAAAAGTTACTACAGAATTACCTACTAAAATAAATAGCAAACTATTTAGCGAAACAGCAGAAGAAAATCTATATAAAGTGATTAATGATATAGCAGATAAGGTAAGTACATTTTCTGCTAAGAAAGACTATACCAGTGCTATGAAACTACTGGCAAAGGTTCGCCAACCAGTCGATGAGTTTTTTGATCAAGTAATGGTAATGGTAGAAGATAAAGCGGTGCAAAATAACCGCCTAGCTCTACTGAATAAAATTTATAGTAGCTTTAAACAAATAGCAGATATATCTAAGTTATAAAGTTTTTTACCCCCCCCCCACGACTCTAAAACATGGGGAAAAGGCAGGCTGGTTAGTGGTTAAAAGCGTCCATGTAGTTAGGCTCATCAGTATAGCCGTCAGCTATACCTTTGGTAACTATTGCTATCGCATCATGGGGGTGTAAACTTTCAAGGTGATTAACTCTTACCCAGTAGTCCAAATACTCTTTTTGACTATTTAGCTTAGTTTGTAAGCGTCTGCCAGCATCTTCACAAAACATTAGGTTTGCTGCGTTTAATCGGGCAAATTCTTGTTCATCTTCGCGTTTTACTGTGGCTTGCACAGGGGTTTGTAGGGCTTCTTCAATGTTATGAATTATTTGCGATATATTTAAGTTCGCCTTAGCATCAAGTTTAACCTTTACTTGAGCATAAGAGCGTTGGCTATGTGGTGTTGCATTAACGCCTTCATTAGTTCCTAGCCAGTCTTTAACTTCATCAAAGCTTATTTCTTTATTGGCAAACTTATCATTAAATGATTGTTGAATAATTTGGCGAGATAAGGCTGCAGAGCATGGGCAGGTTGAAGAATAAGGAATACTTACGCTAGCTTCTAACTTAAATTCACCTGCTTTTAATTCTCCACGCACTGTAGTTTTATAAAATTTCCAGCCAGAGTTTGCAGATTTTAGTGAGCTTCTGTTTTCATAATAATTAAAGCTAAATTCAACCATTGCATTGTCACTTAAGTCTTTATGAGTTTCTAAAAACCTAACCAGCATTTTATTAATCATGGTAGAAGAAATTACCTGTTCACTGCTAATTTGGTTTAATAACAAATACAAACGAGACATGTGAATGCCTTTGCTTAAAGGGTTGTCTAAGCTAACAAAAGCCTGTGCTTTTGCAGAAAGGTTAAGTGTTTCTTGTCGGTCGTTGGTTACTAATATAGGCAACTCAATTGCGGACATTCCTACCCAGTTTAGTTTGCCTTGCGGGTTTTCCTGTGGCTGACACGCGATGTCGGGCATGTTCTTAGTAATCATGCAATTTCCTTCGGTTATTATTCTTACGAATAGTTAAATTTTGAAGTGAGAAATTATAGCATAAGCTATTTTAAATCTTCGCCATTTAATAAATCTTTAATAAACTCTGCTTGGTTGAAGGGTATGTTGAGCCTTTCACAAATTATTTTAGTATCTCGGTATGCATTTCCTAAACAGGTGGTAGCACCAGGAGAAGGAGTCATATTAAAAATAAGGTTATCATTTTCTGGCACTATGCTGGCTTCACCTAGTTTTAATAGCATATTTGTCTTGTCAATAACCTGTGGTCTTACGCCACCAAACCCTTTGGCATAAGTTAGGTCTTCGGTAGTTAAATCGGGAATTATTTTTTGGGCGTCCTTAACAAAAAGTTTCTTGTTTATAAAGGGTATTTCAAATAGGAAGTTTCTGAGAATATAATTACGAATAGTGCTATCTTTAAGTAGGTTCCAAAACACTTTCAATACTTTTAAATCTAATCTTAAACTATGCCAAAAATCTAGATAGGTACCTTTTCTATATCTTTCTAGCTTAGGCATCATTAAGGCAGTTGGTCCAAGCCTAGTTTTGTTTGGTTGGGTTAAATCTGGGTCGCCATGTAAGGCTGCAAAAGGTAGTTTATCATTTTGCATGGTATATACTTTACCCGTTAATAATTTAGGGGTAAAGTAAAAGCTACCAGCCATAGGAAGGATAGACAAATCTAAGCCATGATCTAGTTGATGGGCAAATAGTAGGCTATGGGCTCCAGCAGAAACCACTACAAATTTTGCTCTAAAACTTCCTTGAGCAGTTTGGCATTCATAGCCATCCTCTAACTTTATAATGCGTTCTACTTTGGTGCTTAAGTTTAGGTCAATGGTGGTATTTGTATTACGAGCACTGTTAATAAATGAGCTAGAAAGATTGCCATAATTAACTGCAGAATATTGATCCTCACAACCACTAGCCATAATTTTTTCTGGGCGAGGCTTGCCATTTTTTAAGGCAACTTTAGGTTCTATTTCAGCTATTTTTTTAGCATCCCATAGTTCCATATAAGGGAAGTCCTTGGCAAATTCTGCATGGCGTTTTTCTAGTCTTTCGCATTCATCATCACCGACCGCCAAAATCATTTTTGGAAATTTATATAAAAAATCGTTTTTATCTGCCAGAGAGGAATAATTTACTAGCATATTGGCAGTGCGTTTTACCTGCACTGCTTTTTCAAGAGTATAGTTGGTTTCAATATCCCCACAGTGCAATGTTTGGCTATTACTAGTGGCATTTGAGTTTAGTGGAGCAATCTTATCATACTTTTCAAAAATACAAACTCGCTTAACATCCGTGTACTTTGATAAAACATAAGTTAAAGAGGTACCTGTAATTCCCCCCCCTATAATAATTACGCCATAATCTCTATTTTGCATTTTAAATCCGTTTTTCTAAATTAGTCGAGTATTATATAGGTTTGAACGATTTACGATTTGGTTTTTAGGAAAATATTTTGATAAACGATGTGATATTAATAACTGGGGCAGGGCAGAGAATAGGCTTGTTTTTAGCAAAAGAGTTTATAAAACAAGGCGAAAAAGTGTGTTTTACCTACAAAACTCCCCGAGCAACAGTTGATGATTTAGTGCAAAAGGGAGCAGTTGGTTTTCAGGTTGATTTTACCAAAGAAAAACAAGTTAACGATTTCTTAAAAGCATTTAAAACACAAGTTGGCTCGGTAAAGCTGTTAGTTCATAACGCCTCAATCTGGACCAAAGATGAAGCAATGACTCCAACATCATTTAAAGAAATGATTGCAGTGCATCAACTAGCTCCTTATCAAATAACTACGGAACTAACCGACCAGTTAAAGGCGTATCAAGGCACTGCCGATATAATAGCCATTGCAGATAGTAAGATAAAATCAGGGCATAAAGATTTTGTAGCATATTTAAGCAGTAAGTCTGGTTTAAAAACACTAATGGATAGTTTTGCAAAAAAGCTAGCACCACAAATAAAAGTAAATACAATTTCTTCAGGGCTAGTTATTTTTAACGAAAATGATAGTGAAGGCTATAAAAAGCAGCGACTTGCTGAAATGGCTATTCCACTAGAGCCAACGGAAAAAGTTATGCTAGATGCAGTACAATTTATAATGAAAACTCCAAATACTACAGGTTCAAATTTAGAGTTAAATATAGGTTAAACTTTATATTAGACTTTATTAAATCCAAGAGTTTAAATTGTTTTTAATAATGTCAGTTAATGCTTTAGTATGATCTTCTCGTGCATTTAGTGCAGGAATGTAACTGAACTTTTCACCACCATTTTCTTCAAAATATTCACGGTTTTCTTGGTCGATTTCCTCAATAGTCTCTAAGCAATCAGCAGAAAAACCAGGGCAAATCACCTGTAAATGTTTAATTCCCTTATCTGGTAAAGCTTTTATAGTTGCATCAGTATAGGGTTTTATCCACTCTTCCCTGCCGAATAAAGATTGAAAGGTTACTTTATAATCATTTTCAGTCAGGTCTAATTCTTTAGCTAATAGTTTTGCCGTAGCTAAGCACTGATGATAATAAGGATCTCCAGCATCAAGATGGCGTTGTGGAATGCCGTGAAAAGACATCATCAGCAAGTCTGGCTTGCCATGTTGTTGTTGATGTTCACGAATAGAATTAGCTAAAGAAGAAATATAACCAGCGTGTTGATAGTATTTAGGAATAAATCGTAGTTCAGGAACCCAGCGCCACTTTCGTAACTCACCAGCAACCGCATCAAAAGTAGAGCCAGTAGTGGCAGAAGCATATTGCGGATATAAAGGCAAAACAATAAATCTTGTACAACCTTTGCCAGCAAGTTCTTGTAGGGTAGTAGCAATAGAGGGGTTGCCATAACGCATACCCAATTCAACCTCAATTTTTTGTGAAAATTGTTTAGAAAGGTCTTGTTTTATTGCACTAAGTTGGTCATTGCTTATATCTAATAAAGGAGATCCCTTTCCATACTCTCCCCAAACTTTTTTATATGACTTTGCAGATAGTGCAGGACGAAAATTTAAAATAAATAAATTTAAAATAATCTTCCAAAGCCAACGGCTAGGTGGAGGTTCAATCACTCTAGTATCTAGTAAGAACTCTTTTAAATAAGACTTTAAGGCCTGCTTAGTTGGCGCATCTGGTGTACCTAAGTTAGTAATTAAAATACCAATGGCATCATTGCTACTGTTTTCGTGCGAAATGTGATTTGTATAAAACATGCTTGCCCATGTGTTTTTTAATTGAGAGACATTTTACACAAACTAAAAGCTTATATTTGCATTAATGTGTAGAAAAGTTTGTATTTGTGAGTTTGGTTTGTTAGAATGGCAAACTTCTGAATTTTTTAATTATTTTAAGTAATTAGAATTTTTTGAAGTAAATTTAGTTAAAAGGGCTTTTAATGTTTAAAAAGCTATATTCAATATGCAGTACAGCAGTACGGTTAGTAAAAGGTAAAAAAATGTCAAATACAGTTTCTGGAACAGTTAAGTGGTTCAATGAT
>CAZMHA010000039.1:0-13654 GCA_964565985.1 uncultured Piscirickettsiaceae bacterium
ACCCCGCTTTTAGGGGTTTTTGTTTTTTTTTTCTTTTTTTTTTTTTTAAAAAAATTTTTCCAGGGGGTTTTTCCCCCCCCCCCCCCCCGAAAACAGTAGTTAATACATTTTTTATTAATTAAACTGAAGCATTTGCACAAGATTATTTATTTGGTTTGGTAGATAAAGGTTACAATTATTTTTTAGTTTTCTTTTTAGTGATTTGATGATGAAAAGCTCTACTCTACATCTTGCTGTTAATAGCCGTTTGGCTCAGTTTTTAAAATCTTATTTATTGCAAGGTGCTTTTGACTCTGCTTTGGCAGTGATTACTCCTAATGTAATGACTTGGCAGCAGGTTTTAAATGATTGGCAGGCAGAGCAAATGTTGCTGGGTAACTTGCCGATTGCTGATTTGCCAAGTAAGGTGTTGTCTAGCTTTGAAGCTCAGTTGGTTTGGGAGGATTTGCTTGATAATAATAAGAGTGTTTCTGCATTGTTAAACAAAAATGACATGGCAAAAACGCTCTATCAAGCATGGTTGCTTTGGGCTGAATATCTTAATTATGATTTGTTGCAGGCACAGTTTAAATCTGAAGAACTAAGTTTATTTTTGCAGTTAAAAAAACAGTATATTGATTTTTTACAGCAGAACAATTTTTGGGATAGCAGTCTAAAAATACAGCAACAATTGGACTGGTTTAAAACAACAACTCCAGAGTTTAGTGAGATTAAACTTTATGGGTTTGATGAGGTTACTCCTTATTTGCAAAGTTGGTTAGATGGCTTGCAAGATAAAGGTGTTGTAATTAATTTTGTTGAGCAGTTTTATTTAACCCGTCAAGATGAAATGCAATTGTGTATTGCGAAGAGTAATGTAGATGAGGCGCAACAAGCAGCTCTTTGGGCGTATGATTTGGTAGCACAGGGGCATAAAAATATTGCTATTGTTGCCCCAAACATTGATGAGGTTCAGCATAACCTTAGCTGGGCGTTAGATGAATTAATGTGGACAAATAAACAGTATTCATTGCAATCCTTACAAAAAAACTGGCAGGGTTCTCCTTTATATAATATTTCTCTTGGTCAGCCATTAGTCAGTTTTTCTTTAGTAAAACATGCTTTGCAATTGGTTAAAGTTATGTTGAGTGGGCATAAAAAAATAGATTATGATGTTTTTTCTAAGTGGCTAGTTTCTCCCTATACAACAGGAGATTTAATTACTAGGCAGAAGTTAGACTTTAATTTACGCCGCTGGCAATGGGCAAAACTTTCTATAAATAATGTTGTTGAAAGAATGCAACAAGAATCTTGCCGAGATAGTTTCTCTAAACATCTTTATGCAAACCTTTCTGTTAGTTTGAAAGAAATAGGGGGGGGGGTAGTTTCTAGTGCTGAATTTATAGGGCAGTTATTTAGTTTGTTTACAAATATGCACTGGGCAGAAAAGGTCGGTAATCGTTCATTAACTAGCCATGAATTTCAGCAGAAAGAAGCTTTGTTTTCTGCCTTAGACATTTTCAAAAATAATATTTTTCCCCAAAACCAACAAAGCCCTATGCAGTGGTTAAAACTACTAGAAAAGTTTTTGGGAGAACAGATGTTCCAGCCTAAAAATATGGGAGCCTCACCGATCCAAATCATGGGAATGTTAGAGGCAGGAGGGCAACAGTTTGATGGTTTGTGGGTGATGGGTATGACAGGAGAGTCTTGGCCAAGAGAGGCGAAGCCTAATCCATTCTTACCGATTGGTTTGCAACGAGAGCATAAAGTACCAAGAGCAGATGCAAGTCGTGAGTTAGCCTATGCTAAAACCTTAACCCAACGCTTAGCAAAGGCATCTGCTAATACCGTTTGGTCTTATGCCAGCTTTATTGATAGCAGAGAGCAGCTACAATCACCGATTTTAAATCAATATCAAAAGCAGTTTGTATCCTACCAACAACAGCCATACTTAACCCTTGCAGAGCAGTCTTTTAAACGAGCAAAACCACTAGAAAAGGCAGTAGATAATAAAGCACCTGCCATTGCTGAAGGTACACTAATGATGGGTGGAGCAGGTTTTATTACTGCTCAAGCAGTTTGCCCATTAATGGCATTTTTAGATTACAGGTTAGGTGCAAAAAGCAAACTGGAAAAAGTAGAAGAAGGTTTACAACAAAATAACTTTGGTATTTTGGTTCATCGTGTGTTGGAAAGGTTTTGGCAAGAGGTTAAAACCCAAGCGAATTTACTTGTTGATGATAAGCTAGAAGAAAAATTGAACACAATAATTACTCAAGAGTTAGAGCTAGTACAAGAAAGTTATCAAGAACTTTTTTTAAAAATAGAGCATAAAAGGGTTTTAAACTTAATCACAGAATGGCTGGAGCTAGAAAAGACTTGTCCTAGCTTTGAGGTGGTTAAGTTTGAGCAAGATTATGACTTAAATATCGCTGGACTAATTTTTAACATAAAAATAGACCGAGTAGATAAGGTTGCAGAAGGACATGTTATTGTAGATTATAAAACGGGCAAGGCAAGTATAAATGAATTAAGCAAAGAGCCTCTAGTTACCCCGCAACTAGCCGTTTATTTACATGCAGATATTGATAATGTTGTTGGTTTAGGATATGGATTAATTAATAGTGATGATGGTATAAAATTATCAGTGCTTCCTAAAAATAAAGAGATTGTTGTGCAAGAAAATTGGGATGAAACTATACATAGCCTAAAACAACAGGTAACAAATATAGTTACTGGAATAAAAAATGGCAATGCGGAACTAAGCTTTCAAAAAGAAGAACAATTAAAGTATGCAGGTTGCTTGCTAGCACTAAGGATACCAGAGGCTAGTGATTATTTAGACGACATAACCTAAAATAGCCGCATAATGGCTAGCACTACCGCTTATTACGAATAGATGCCATATTCCATGGGCATGTTTTAGTCGGTAGTCTAGTATGTAAAAAATAATTCCTACTGTATAAAACACTCCTCCAACTGCAAGTAAAGTCATGCCTTCACTGGCTATTTTATCTGCCAATACACTAATCGGAACAATGATTAACCAGCCCATTACTAGGTATATTATTAGTTGAACTATGCGTTTGCTTTCTTTTTCTGCGCGTTTTGAAAATATGTCTAGCAAAATACCTATTATAGCTAATCCCCAAACTACTCCAAAAATTGACCAGCCCCAAGCTCCTCGCAAAGTAACTAGCATAAAAGGGGTATAGGTTCCGGCAATTAATAGATAAATAGATATGTGGTCAAACTTTTGTAGGTGATATTTGAACTTGCCATTATGAGCATGATAAAGGGTTGATGCAAAATAAAGCAATATTAGAGTTGCGCCATAAATACTTACGCTAGTTATTTTCCAAATATCGCCAGTTTGTGCCGCAATCACTATTAAATAAACCATTGCAGGCAATGCAAATAGTAGAGCAAACAGATGGGTGATAGTATTAAGCTTTTCGCCGTGTTGCATTTTAGTTCCCTGAAGATCACTTAGATATTTAGGTATATAGTAGCATTACCTTTCCTTTATGTAGTTTACATTTATGTTTTTCAACTGTTTAGTTAAAAAAGTTAAGCTTATATTTATCACGAATCCTTAGTGTAGGAATTGGGCGTTATTTTTTTAGTTACTACTCTCATCATTAGGTTAAAATTATCTACTATGAATATTTATGAAAATTTAAAACTAGATAAAAAGTTAGAGGACGGTTTAGCTCGCTTTGAGGCGATTGACCCTAGTAAATCTTTTATTGTGCAAGCTCCTGCTGGTTCTGGTAAAACTTCTTTGTTAACTCAGCGTTTTTTATCTTTGTTGGCGGTGGTGGAAAGCCCTGAACAGATTGTGGCTATGACTTTTACTAAAAAAGCAGTTACTGAAATGAAATTGCGAATTTTAGAAGCTTTGCGATTTTGTGTAGATACTAGCGAATCTAAAATGTTAGAAATGTCTTTATATGACCAAAACACTTGGCATTTGGCTAATTTGGCTTTGGAAAACAATCTTAATCGCGGTTGGAATCTATTAGAAAACCCACATCGTTTGCGTATTAAAAGTATAGATTCATTTAACTCTTATCTAGTTCAACAAATGCCATTACTTTCTAAACAAGGTGGTCAATCAGGTATATCGCAACAACCAGATAAGCTTTACGCCATAGCGGCAAGAGAAACTTTGAATACTGATAGTTTGGCAACCGCTGTAACTAACTTTATGGTCTTGGTTAATGGTAATCGCAATATAGCAGAAAAAATGATTGCAGGGATGTTGGCTAAACGAGATCAATGGATGCCATTATTAGGTTCTATAAACTCTAAAGGTGAACGGGAAATATTTAATGGTTCTTTAGCTAGTTTGATTGAGGTAGTTTTAAAAGATTTAGTTAAGGATATTTCTTATGCTAAGGATATTTTATTGGAGATTCAAGAGTTAATTAATAATCTTGAAAAGTTTGATAATTTAAATTTTGAGAATCCTTGCCTGTCTGATTTAGAAGGTTGGCGTAAGCTAGATAATATATTACTTACAGCTAAATGTGAAGTACGAAAAATTCCCAATATAAAAGCAGTTAGCAAGCAGAAAAAAGAACACAAAAAAGAATTGAAAGAACTTTTTGCAGACTTAGCACTAAAAAACTTTGATGGTCAACTAGGCAGAAATATTGCACAAATTTCTAGTTTGCCTAATCCAGCATATAGCGAACAACAATGGCAGGGAGCTCAAGATTTATGGCTATTATTGAGGACCGCCGCAGCCCATTTAAAACTGGTGTTTACCCAACAATCTACTACGGACTTTATTGAAGTTGCACAGGCGGCATCAATATCTTTGGGTGAATTGGAGCAACCAACAGACTTAGCTCAAAGGTTAGATTGTCAAATTCAACACTTGTTGATTGATGAGTTTCAAGATACTTCGGTTAGCCAGTTTACCCTGTTAAAAAAGTTAATTGCAGGTTGGTCGGCTGATGATAATCATAGCTTGTTTATTGTTGGTGATCCTATGCAGTCAATTTATCGTTTTCGTGAAGCAGAGGTTGGTAACTTTTTAGAAGCTTGGCAGGGGCGTATTGGTCAATTTTCGTTAGGAAGGCAAGAGCTAAAAGTCAACTTTCGTTCAAAAAAAGGTGTGGTAGATTGGGTAAATGAAACTTTTAAACAGGTAATGCCCAAACAAAATGTTATTGAGAGGGGGGGGGTAAAATATAGTGCTTCTGTAGCTTTTTCAACCAAATCAGAGCCAGCAGTTACTACCTATTGGCGAGTAAATCAAACTAAAGAAGATGCTTATGATGAATGTATTAAGCAGATACAGCATATATTAAAAACTAAACACCCAAAGGAAACTATTGGTATTTTAGGTCGTTCTAAGACTGTATTGGCGCCATTAGCTCAGCACCTTAAAGACAATAAAATCTCTTTCCGTGCGGTAGAAATAGAAACCCTTGCAAAAAGGCAAGAGGTTCAAGATGTAGAAAGTTTAACCCGTTCGCTAATCCATTTAGGTGATAGACCAGCATGGATTGCTTTGTTACGAACCCCCGCATTAGGTTTAGACCTAATGGACTTGTCGGCATTGTTGGAGGATAAAGAAACTCGTAATTTTCCTGTTTGGTCGATATTGCAACAACATCATCTGGAAGGATTTAGCCAACTATCCGCAGGCGGAAGGATTAAATTAAATAAGGCTTATCCTATTTTAGATAATGCCATTGAGCATATAGGCTTGGTAAGTTGGTCAAGTTTAATTAAAGAAACCTGGCTAGCTTTGGATTTTGCACAGGGTTTAAATGCAGATAGTGACCTACTGAATATAGATGCATTTTGGCAAATGTTAGCTAAGTTAGAAACCGAAGATAATGGTGATATATCAAGTTTTGATTTAGCTACTAATTTAGAAAAACTATTTGCCTTACCTGATGCTAGTGAGGCGGCGGCTCAAATAGAGATTATGACCATGCATAAATCAAAGGGCTTAGAATTTGATTATGTAATTTTACCAGAGCTTAATAGGGGTCCAAGGCATGATGATAAACAGCTAGTAAATTGGTTAAATTATAAAAAAGATGGTAGTGAGCATTTAATTTTTGCACCTATGGTTCAGAAAGGTAAGAATAAAGAAAATGAAGAAGATAAAGCGTTGGTTGGGCTTGTTACCAATTTTGAAAAAGAAAAGGCTATTTATGAACTTGGTAGAGTGCTTTATGTTGCTTGTACTAGAGCAAAAAAACAACTGCACCTATTTGCAAATATAAAATATACCGAAAAAAAATTAGAAAGCGATACGAAAATTGCTCCGACAAAAGGCTCCTTAATGAGTGTTCTTTGGAAAACACAGCAGGTAGCGTTTGATAAATTGGCAAAGCAGGCAGAATTTAATCAAGAAGAAGTAGATAAAGATAATAATCCAGTTTTGGTTAGTCGTTTACCCTTGGAAATGGATAGTTTTATTGAAGATTTTGCTAGTCTTAATTTGGTAACGAAGATAGAGCAAAAAGATAAAAAAGAGACTGACGAAGCAACTGAAACCCTAAATTTAATTGCAGAAAGAGAGCAAGAAAATAAACAGGTAGGCATGGTAACTTCTGTAGGGAATCTAGTGCATAAAGTTTTTGAAACTTGGAGTAATCAACAGTTTATGCCAACAGAAATTAATGAAACACTAAAAATCTACCTAAGCCACTATTTACAACAATCAGTAGATAACACCTTACTAAATGAAGCCTTGTCGAGAGTTGTAGTTTCTTTAGAAAATGCAATAAAAAATAATAAATTACGCTGGGCATTAACTACTGATTTTGCTCAGTCAAACAATGAACTTGCGATTACTTCTGCAGGAATGAGTTTTACAGACAAGGATGGAAATGATTATATTCAGCATATTATTGACCGTACTTTTGTTGATGAAGATGACTTGCGTTGGATAGTGGATTATAAAACCAGTTTTTATAATAATGAAATGCAACAAAGCCAACAACAGTTTATTGATGAGCAGGTAACAAAATATCAACCACAACTTAATCGTTACGCACAGTTGTTTGCTGAGATAGAGCATAAAAAGCAAGTTAGAGTCTTATATTTTAGTTATATTGACGCGTGGGTAGAAGTTTAAGATTAAATATTGGCGAGTAGCTACAGCCAGAAAATATCTTTAATCCAGTCTGGAGTTGTTTGTTCGCCATGGAGGGTAATCGCATCAAAGCGCATGTTTAGGTGTTGTAGGTTAGGGTTGTTTAGTATATAAAACTCCGCACAAAGTGCGATCTTTTTTTGTTTGCTGGTTGATATGTATTCTAAAGCATCACCATGGTCAGTGTTTTTGCGGTATTTAACTTCAAAAAATATAAGAGTTTGTTGCTTGTCAGTACCAATAATATCTATTTCACCACCTTTGCATCGGTAGTTTTGGGAAATGATTTTAATCTTTTGTTTTTTGAGCCATTTAACGGCGAGCAGTTCTTTTTCGGCACCTTTTTTTTGGCTAAATAAACCCATTTATGGAAGAGATTCCTTACCTTTTTCCTCTGTTAGTTCTTTTTCAGGCAACTCCTCTTCAAATACTTCACCTTTAAATTTTTTGTTATTTAGCATGTCATCTTCAAACTTTTTGTTCAAATCAATAATTGTATCTATATATTCTTTTTCATACTCTGCGTAACCACCAGCATTATATCTTGCCCAAATGTACTTGTGGTCATACTCTTGGCCGTTTTTAGTCAGCCTACCAGTCATACCAGAATTAAGGCAACTATTTGGTGAAAATAGATGTTGGCTAGTAGCAATAGTTAAACTGTCCCAACCAAAAGCCTCTAGCTTAGAGGTAAGGTTAGAGCCAATTAGTGCAGCAGGATAACTAGGGAAGGTTAAATTATTTAAATCTCTGTTAGGTTTGGTTTTGCAAAACTTAACTGGAGTTAATTTAGCAGAACCATAGACAGGAATATTTAGGTTAAAAAACTTGAATTGAGGTTTAAATACGGCTAACTGTTTTGTGCTACCTATTAATACAATGGCATTTAAATCTTGCCTTGTACGAGGAGTGAAATGAATTTTTTCTTCTAGCAGCCATTTAATATCGTTTTTTCTTGCCATGCTTGAATTTGCGTTAGTTATACTGCCTAGGGCCTTACGAAAATTAGGTTTTTTTCTTGGGTAAGCTTTTAATGATACATTTTTACCAGGTAATGCCTGCCATTTTTGTGTAATTTCAACGGCTAAGTTAATATCTTTTGTACCATTGCTAGTTAATATGGCAATGTTTTTATAATTTTCATCACATAGTTTTTTAGTTATTTGTTGGCCTTCAGAAAGAGAATCATAATTAAAACTTGGTAAAAGTCCCTTGTTTAGAGTAAGTATTTTATCGTAATCAATATCCAAATCTTCGGCATCAAAAAGATTATCTATGGCTTCTTTTTTTATTGGGCCAATAATAAAGTCTGCACCTTTGTTTATGGCAATACGATAGGTATTTTGGATTTGCTCGGCATTAGAAGAATCATAAAAAGATAAGGTAGTTTCTGGAGCATTTTTTATTTTATTCTTAATTATACCGTTTCTTATTTGTAAACTAACTTGGCTATAATCACCAGTAAAAGGTAGGAGCACAGCTAAGTGTTTTGGGTGCTTTGGTGAACTTAGTTTTTTAATTAAATGCTTACTTAAATGGGCATTAAATATAGCAGTTTTATTAAAAGCAAGGCTGTCTTTTAATGGCTGTTTTTGAGTAAAAAAACTTTGTTGAGTAATGGCAACAAACTCTAACCAATCAACTAAATTAGCATGGTCATAGTAGTCTATTAGTATTTCTTCTCGATCTTCTACGGATATTTTGTCAAGAGTCTTCCAAATATCATATTCCATTGCTATCTTTCCGTCTGGCTTCAAATAAGACCATTGCTCGGTAGTGTAGTCAATATACTCATCCCAGCTTTCGCTGTCTTTAAGGGCATTGATATAATCCTCAATATCAATAATGAGTTTTTGTTTTTCTTTAGCGGAAAGCCGTTTATCCATAGAGATATCGTATAGGTTTTTAGAAGGAGCAAAGCTACAGCTAGCCAATATAAGTGACAGAAGGGCTATAAATATAATGTAAAATATTGTTTTCATGAGCAAATTATACAAGGGTTAAATAAACTTTGAAGAAAATTAATAATAATATTTACGGAAGCCTATTTGTTATAGCTACACCAATTGGTAATTTAAAAGATATTAGCCTGCGAGCCATAGAAACCTTAGAAAATGTAGATTGGATTGGTTGCGAAGATACAAGGCATTCAGTACATTTGTTACGCCATTATGGAATAAATAAGCCGTTGATTAGCGTACATGACCATAATGAGCAACAACGCAAAGAGCAATTATTAAAAAAATTACAACAAGGTGAAAGTGGTGCACTAATTTCTGATGCCGGCACACCACTAATTAGTGACCCTGGATATCACCTAGTAACTTTTTTGCGTGAAAATGGCATACAAGTTGTTCCTTTACCAGGAGCCTCAGCGATAATTACCGCATTATCTTCAGCAGGCATGCCAACCGACAGGTTTACCTTTGAAGGGTTTCTTTCCGCAAAATTACAAAAAAAGCTAAACACATTAGAACTGCTAAAAGAAGAAAGCAGAACCATGGTTTTTTATGAGTCTCCCCATAGGTTTATGGAAACTTTACAGGCAATGCAAACAGTGTTCGGAGAACAAAGAAAGTTAAGTATTGCAAAAGAGCTAACCAAACAGTTTGAACGCTTTGTAGCAGGGACATTTGTTCAAGTTATCCAAGAGTTTAATGACAATGAAGATTGGCAAAGAGGCGAGTTTGTTATTATCGTCAAAGGTGCCGTGCAAGAAAGAATAAAAGAAGATTATCAGCAGTTAATGGAGATTTTAATCAAACAAAATCTAGGAGTTAAACAAATTTCAGAAATTATCGCGGAACAATATGGGGTAAAGAAAAAAGCGGTTTACCAACAGGTTTTAGATTTTAAAAACTAAAAGCACCCTCTTTCTTACCGTTAATCATGCTTGGCATTACTGTTTCAAACAGGGTTTCTGTTTCCCATTCTATATCAGACACTCTGGTTAGTACTTGTGAAACCATTGCAGGATCTTTGCCCACAGTGGTAAACAAGCGCCCATCTAAGTTTAGTTTTTTTTTGTAGTCGATGGACAGCTCCGTAGAGCTTGCTCCTAGAACTATAACATCGTATTGTTTTTTATCATTCCAGTTAGTTGCGCCATCACCAATTTGGTAATAAATATTCTTAAAAGCAGATAAATTTTTCTTAGCAATTTCCTGAATTGATGGGTGTATTTCTACTGTAGTAACGGTTTTAGCTACTGATGCAAGCAATGCGGTAAGGTATCCGTAGCCAGTCCCTATTTCTAAAACATGGTCTTTTTCACTAGCATCAACAGCCTGCATAATTCTGCCTTCTACCCTTGGAAAGAGCATGGCTTGCCGGCTGTTTTCGTTATCAATTATGGGTAGTTCTATATCTGAATAGGCAAGTTTATGTTGAGATTTATCAACAAATTGGTGTCTAGGTAGCGACATAAAAGCATCTAAAACTTTAGGGTCTAGTACATCCCAAGGGCGTATTTGCTGTTCTACCATGTTAAAAAGAGCTTTTTTCAGATCCATATTTTTACAACCAAAACCTTATAAATTCGGTAGAAAATTATACTCCATTGTAGGTCCTTAAACTAAGTTAAATTTGGAAAGCCTATGTGTTATAATCCTTTGCTTTGTAAAACCTTGTTGATGAGAATAGTTTTAAAATGCCTGTAATAACCCTGCCCGATGGCTCTAAAAGAGAGTTTGACTCTGCTGTATCTGTTATGGATGTTGCTCAAGATATTGGGGCTGGTTTAGCTAAAGCAACGGTTGCGGGCAAGGTTAATGGTGGGCTGGTTGATGCCTTTGACAAGTTTAGTTCAGATGCATCTGTGCAAATTATTACCATGAGAGATGACGAAGGTTTGCATATTATGCGTCATTCTTGTGCGCACCTATTAGGGCATGCTTTGAAGCAATTATTTCCAAACGCTAAAATGGCAATTGGGCCTGTTATTGAAAATGGTTTTTACTATGATATTGACAGTGAAGAACGAATTTCTGAAGATGATTTGGTAAAAATTGAAAAACGCATGCTTGAGTTAGCAAAAACCAAATACCAAGTAGTTAAAAAAACAACTCCACGAGCGGAAGCGATAGAAATATTTACGCAACGCCAAGAAGATTATAAGTTAGAGCTAGTAGCGGACATGCCTAATGAAAAAGAATTTGGGCTGTATTATCATCAAGAATATATAGACATGTGTCGTGGGCCTCATCTGCCAAATATGAGTTTTGTGAAAGCATTGAAATTAACTCATGTTGCCGGTGCTTATTGGCGTGGAGATTCTGATAAAAAAATGTTACAACGCATTTACGGCGTGGCTTTTGCTAGTAAGCAAGACTTGAAAGATTATTTGCTTATGATGGAAGAAGCAGAAAAACGCGACCACCGTAAGCTAGGTAAGCAATTAGGGTTGTTTCATATGGATGAAACAGCTCCTGGCATGGCTTTTTGGCATGCTAAGGGTACTGTTTTGTACCAAGTAGTAGAAAACTACATGCGCGAGCAATTAGTGGAAAGTGATTACGAAGAAGTAAGGTCACCACTAATTATGGATCGTTCTATGTGGGAGAAATCTGGGCATTGGGACAAGTTTAAAGACAATATGTTTACCACCGAAACGGAAAACCGTGATTACGCGGTAAAACCAATGAACTGCCCAGGACATATTCAGATTTATAACCAGCATTTGCGTAGTTATCGCGATTTGCCAGTTAGGATTGCCGAGTTTGGATTGGTACATAGAAACGAACCATCTGGGACTTTGCATGGTTTAATGCGTGTGCGTTCATTTACCCAAGATGATGCTCATATATTTTGTACAGAAGACCAAATAAAAGAAGAAGTGCAAGCCTGTATTGACTTGGTTTATAGTACCTATGCCGACTTTGGTTTTGACAATATACAAGTTAAGTTTTCTACCCGTCCAGAAAAGCGCGTGGGAACAGATGCAGTTTGGGATTTAGCTGAGTCTGCACTAGAAGAAACCTTAAAAGATGCTAAACTTGATTACAGTCTGTTACCTGGAGAAGGCGCGTTTTATGGCCCTAAGATTGAATTTCAGTTGAAAGATTGTATTGGGAGAGTTTGGCAGTGTGGAACTATTCAGCTAGATTTCTCAATGACTCAAGCAGAAAGATTGAATGCGGTTTACATTGGTAGCGATAATGAAAAGCACCATCCTGTGATGATTCACCGTGCAATTTTAGGATCTTTAGAAAGATTTGTAGGGATTTTGATAGAACATTACGAAGGAAAGTTCCCGACCTGGCTTGCTCCAACCCAAGTGGTTTTAGCATCAATTGCTGGTGTTCATAAGGAATTTGTGCAAGAATTTGCAAAAAAATTGAAAAAACATGGATTTAGAGTTGAAACCGACTTGAGAAATGAGAAGGTAGGGTTTAAAATCCGTGAACATACTTTGCAACGCGTACCATATATTTTAATAGTAGGCGATCAAGAAGTAGAAAATAACACAGTTAATGTGCGTGCTAGGGGTGGAGAAAACCTTGGTAGCATGAGTTTTAAAGAGTTTACAGCGAGATTAGAAGACGATGTTTCTCATCTTGGTCGAGTTGTTAGCTAATTTTTTGTTTTAGACGAGGATTATATTATCGCAGTTAGAAGAGGCCGAGGCCGCCCACAACAACCAGAAACAGCTAAGGATCGTATTAATAAAGCTATCACCGCAACAGAGGTTCGTTTAATCGCGGCGGATGGTGAGCAAAAAGGGGTAGTTGCTTTTAATGAAGCCTATGACTTGGCTCAAGAAGTGTCATTAGATTTGGTTGAAATTACTGCGAAAGCTAATCCACCAGTTTGTAAAATAATGGATTATGGTAAGTTTATTTACCAAAAACAGAAAAAAGCTCATGAAGCGAAAAAGAAACAAAAACAAGTTCAGGTTAAGGAAGTTAAATTTAGACCCGGAACAGATATTGGTGATTACAATATCAAAATGGGTAAGGCAATTAAATTCCTTGAAAACGGCGATCGTGTCAAGATGACGATTTGGTTCAGAGGGCGAGAAATTACTCATAAAGAACTTGGTATGAAAATGCTTGAACGCATTCGTGAAGATATAAAAGAAATCGCCAATGTAGAACAGATGCCAAAAATGGAAGGTCGCTCATTACAAATGATGATAGCACCTATTAAGAAACAATAGCTAGGTAAAGTACTTGTACTTTATTCTGGTGCAGCTCATTCAGTGCTGTTCATTGTAAGACTGCTCTAATTTTTTAGAGCTTATTTTAAAACTGATAGTCATTTTAAAATGACTATAAAAAGTGGAGTTTTAGCATGCCTAAAATGAAAACAAATAAAAGCGCTGCAAAGCGTTTTAGAAAGACTGGATCAGGTCGTTTTAAGTGCAAACAATCGCACCTTCAACACATCTTGACCAAAAAGACTACTAAAAGAAAACGCCAGTTGCGTGCTTCAAGTATGATTCATGATAACGATGTAGCTATGGTTCGCCGTATGCTGCCATACGCATAATTTTAGGAGTTTAAAATGGCAAGAGTAAAAAGAGGCGTAGTTGCACGCAGAAGACAT
>CAZMHA010000040.1:0-11891 GCA_964565985.1 uncultured Piscirickettsiaceae bacterium
TACAAAATGATGCCTTGTAGGTGAAAACTTGGCGTTGCCAGAAATTATGTTAGTTATTCAGGGCTTCCTTAAATGCCTGAGCGACCATTCAAAGTTATATTTTTGTCAACCCAAAGTAGAAATGTCCGCTTTTAGCTAGCAACTCTTCTCCTCGTTCTAGCAATTTAGCAAAAAAATTGTTACAATCTATAGTATTTTTTAAGGAGAAACTAAATAACCGCGATTAGAACTTTACTGAGAAAAAATGTGCCTCAAGTTTCATTAACTTCTGCGTAATAGCTGTCTATTGCGCATAAGTTTACAAAAATTGCCGTACATTTTAGCCAGTAAAAAATAATAGGCGGTTGTTCAGTGTCTCCTTAAGGAAGCCCTGAACATAAAGAAACAACCAATTATTATTAAAAGAAGCCAAATATGACTGAAGAAACATCTACTCCAGAAGCCAATAATGACGGCTATGACTCCTCCTCAATTAAGGTACTAAAAGGTCTTGATGCGGTTCGTAAAAGACCAGGCATGTATATTGGAGATACCGATGATGGTTCAGGCTTACACCACATGGTATTTGAAGTAGTTGATAATGGTATAGATGAAGCACTAGCAGGTCATTGCGATAAGGTAGTGGTAACTATCCATACTGATGGCTCTGTTTCTGTTACCGACAATGGTCGTGGTATTCCTGTTGGAATCCATAAAGAAGAAGGTGTTTCCGCTGCCGAAGTAATCATGACCGTACTACATGCCGGTGGTAAATTTGATGATAACTCATACAAGGTATCAGGTGGTTTACACGGCGTAGGTGTTTCTGTAGTAAACGCCCTGTCCGAAAAACTAATCTTAACCATCAAGCGCGAAGGTAAAGAATGGAAACAAACCTATACTCACGGTGAGCCTGGTGCCCCGATAGAAGCTATAGCAGACACAGACGAAACAGGCACCGAAATCCGTTTTCTACCAAGTAAAAAAACTTTTAGCCAAACAACATTTAGCTATGAATATCTGCTAAAACGCCTTAGAGAATTATCCTTCCTAAACTCTGGTGTACATATAGAGCTAGTTGATAAGCGCGAAGATAAGCACGAAATATTTAAATATGAAGGCGGAATTAAAGCCTTTGTTGACTATATAAACACCAACAAAACCACAATTCATGATAAAGCATTCTACTTCTCAAGCATGAAAGACGATATTACGGTTGAAGTAGCAATGCACTGGTCAGAATCATATCAAGAGTCTATATTCTGCTTTACCAACAACATCCCACAACGAGATGGTGGAGCGCATTTATCTGGGTTTAGAGCCTCGTTAACTCGTTCTTTAAACCAATATGCAGACAAAGAAGGCTTGCTTAAAAAATACAAAATGAGCAATATCTCTGGAGATGATGCTCGTGAAGGTTTAGCTGCAGTTATTTCAGTAAAAGTTCCTGACCCTAAGTTCTCCTCACAGACCAAAGACAAGCTAGTTTCATCAGAAGTTAAAACTGCGGTTGAAACCGTTATGAATGAAAAGCTATCCGAGTTCTTAATGGAAAACCCAAAAGATGCTCATGCAGTTTTTGCTAAAATAATAGATGCCGCAAGAGCCAGAGAAGCCGCTCGTAAAGCCCGTGAGATGACGCGCCGTAAAGGAGCTTTAGATATAGCTGGGCTACCAGGAAAACTTGCCGATTGCCAAGAAAAAGACCCAGCAAAATCTGAAATATACCTAGTGGAGGGTGACTCTGCTGGAGGTTCTGCCAAACAAGGGCGAGACCGTCGAACGCAAGCAATATTGCCGCTAAAAGGTAAAATATTAAATGTTGAAAAAGCTCGTTTTGACAAGATGCTACAATCACAAGAAGTAGGTACACTTATTACCGCACTGGGCTGTGGAATAGGTGAAGAATACAATATTGAAAAACTACGCTATCATCGTATTATAATCATGACCGATGCCGATGTAGATGGCTCACACATTCGTACCCTGTTACTTACTTTCTTCTACCGTCACTTTAAAGAATTGGTAGAAAAAGGTTATATTTATATTGCCCAGCCACCACTTTACAAAGTAAAAAAAGGCAAACAAGAAGCCTACTTAAAAGATGATGAGGAGCTAGAAAACTACCTACTACAGTCTGCCCTAGACAGTGCCGCCTTAATCGGCACCAAAGGAGCTCCAAAAATTCAGACATTAGGCTTAGAAACACTAGCAAAAGACTACCTAAAAACCACTCATGTTATTGACAGGCTAGCCCGTCGTTACAATAAAACCCTGCTAGATATGATGATAGATTTAGAACCGGTAAATATGGACACTCTAAACAACCAGTCTGCATTAGAAGCTTGGGTTAATAGTGTTTTACCGCGACTAAAAGCTACTGGAGAAATACAAAAAGTTGAGTACCAACTAAGTGTAGAGCCAGCTAGTGAAGGTGAAGCAAAACTGCAGATTCGTTTACAAAAGCGCGAGCATGGCACGCTAAGCTCGCAAGTTTATAATGAAGACTTTTTTACCTCTGCCGACTACCAACAAATTGCCAAAACTTCTGCTGAATTAAAAGGTTTAATTGCAGAAGATGGTATTATCCGCCGTGGCGAAAAAGAACAATCCATTAATCACTTTAAAGACGCTTTAGACTGGTTACTGAAAGAAGCAAAACGCGGGCAAAGTATCCAACGCTACAAGGGTCTAGGTGAAATGAACCCTGAACAGCTATGGGAAACCACTATGGACGCAGAAGCCCGCCGACTATTACAAGTAACCGTTGCTGATGCAATTTCTGCCGACCAAATATTCACAACCCTAATGGGAGATGAGGTTGAGCCTCGTCGAGCATTTATAGAAAAGTATGCTCTACAGGTTGAAAACATAGATATATAAATATTAATTTTAAAAAGGAAGCAAAAAATGTCAATACAACACCCAATAGTAAGCGTAACAGGCTCATCAGGAGCAGGAACATCATTTGTAAAAAGAGCCGTTGAAAAAATATTTGACCGCGAAAAATTAAAAGTAGCGATAATTGAAGGGGACAGCTTCCACAAATACTCTCGTGTTGAAATGCGTGCAGAAGTAGCAAAATCAAAAGAAAACGGTGGTCATCCACTTAGCCACTTTGCAGAAGAGGCAAATGAATTCAACAAACTTGAAGAACTATTTGCATCTTACAAAGAAACTGCGACAGGTAAAAAACGCTACTATATTCACTCTGAAGAAGAAGCAGATGAACACAATGCTCGTTTAGGGACAAACTTTGCACCTGGTGAATTCACCCCTTGGGAAGAAATTGAAGCCGATACCGACATTCTGTTTTACGAAGGGCTACATGGCATGGTTAAACGCATGGACCATGGTCCAAAAGAAGGCATGCACGATGTAGCACGACATGTTGATTTAGGTATAGGTGTTGCTCCTGTTGTGAATATTGAGTGGATGCAAAAAATTTACCGTGACACCTCAGAAAGACCTTATACCGTTTCTCAAGTTCGTGACACTATTATGGAAAGAATGGACGACTATATGGAAGTGATCGTACCGCAGTTTCACCGTACTCATGTTAACTTCCAGCGCATACCTCTAGTAGATACATCTGACCCATTTTCAACCCAAACTGAAAATGCACCAATGGGTCCAGCACCAGAAGACTCCCTTATTATTACTCATGTTCGCCATGACGAAGTAGATTTATCGAGTATAGTAGATAAGATAGAAGGTGCCTGGTTGCAAAATGAACATACAATGATATGTTCTGGCACAAAAATGGTTGATGCCATGGACATTATCATGACCCCAATCATTCAAAACCTTATGGCCAAAAAGCGTGAAGCAATTGCAAACGCCAAGTAGCCCTTTAGTTTTGTAAAAACATAAAAAGCCCGCAATAGCGGGCTTTTTTACTCCCTTATGCTCCATATATGTTCCACATGAAACATCTTTTTGTTTTAGCATGGGGGGGGGGGGTAAAAACCCTATAACACAATGATAAGCGAGGAAAACCTTTGGACATTAACCTAAAGCAAGCTGCTACAGAAATTTGTGAGGGAGGCATTATTGCCTACCCAACAGAGTCTATATTTGGGCTTGGCTGTAGCCCATTTAATGAACAAGCTTTTAATAAACTATTAACCCTAAAAAACCGTGAACAATCAAAGGGCGTTATTATTATTGCTGCAAACTTAGAGCAGATAGCCCCAATGATTAAAATAAAAGGCCAGCCCTGGGAACAGCAAGTTATTGCAAGTTGGCAGAACAATACTCAGGCAATTACATGGGTGCTACCTGCTACCGATAAAACTCCCAAATGGCTAACTGGGGGCAGAAAAACCCTTGCGGTTAGAATAACCCATCACCCAGAAATAATAAAATTGTGCAAGCAAATAGACGGCCCTATTATCTCTACTAGTGCCAACATAAGCCAACAACCACCAGCCAAAACTAGAGAGCAGTGCCTTAAAATGTTTCCAAAAATTGCTATTTTAGAAGGTGAAACACTAGGACAAGAGCAACCATCACAAATTTGGGATGCCAAGAGTACAAAACAACTTCGTTAGCTATCTTGAGGAGGCACTAAATAAGGGAATAATTCTGCCTTCTGCCTATTGGTAAGTGACTTCATAGTCTTAATATTATTTTCAGGTATTTTCTCTGGGTTATGATAACGACGCAATGATTGCTCTAAGCTTACTTCACGAATTAGGTGCAAAATAGGGTATGGAGAACGGTTAGTTAAGTTTTCTGTATCCTCTGGTTCCGTTCCACCAAACTGGTAGTTTGGGTGAAAGCTAGCAATTTGAATATCACCAACCAAGCCTAGTTGTTCTAGCATCCCATCAGCGAGGTCTAAAAACTGGTTATAGTTATAAAATTTTTGCAAGGCATTAGCAAGAATAAAAACCGTTGTTTCAGTTTTATTTTTATTAACTTTAACGAGGAACTTAAGCTCATTCTCCAAGTCTTTCAATATTTCAATGTCATTATTAGCACAGGAAACAAAAAACTTAATCTTATCTTCTAGGTAGGGTTTTGATGCAAAAGGGCACAAATTTAACCCAATTACAACCTTTTCGAGCCATTTCTTTGTTTCTTGAATAAAAACATTATCTGCCATGTAAACTTTCTCAATAATTAACCCCACTATTTTATAGAATATTATCAGTTATAGATAGCTAGGGCTATATTTAAATCTTACTTAAGGAGATACCGAATAATGTCAATAGATATAAACGCAATTAAAAAATACCTACTATCATTGCAAGATGATATTTGTCAGCAACTATCCGCCGAGGACGGTGAAAAAGATTTCTTTACCGATCAGTGGCAACGAGAAGCTGCCGAAGGAGAAATGGGCTTAACGGGCGGTGGTAAAACCCGAGTTATGGAAAATGGAGGCGTAATTGAAAAAGGCGGGGTTAACTTTTCACATGTTCACGGAAAGGTTTTGCCTGCGGCAGCAACCGCACATAGACCAGAACTTGCTGGCAGATCTTTTCAGGCTCTTGGTGTATCCCTAGTTATTCACCCTCGCAACCCTTACCTACCTACTTCACATGCTAATGTAAGATGTTTTATTGCCGAAAAGGAAGGCGAAGAGCCTGTATGGTGGTTTGGCGGAGGCTTTGACCTTACTCCCTACTATCTTAATGAACAGGATGCAATACATTGGCACCAGTGTTCTAAAGATGCCTGTGAGCCATTTAGTGATGACAAGAGTGGTGACCTCTATCAAAAATACAAAAAGTGGTGTGATGATTATTTTTACCTAAAGCATCGTGATGAAACCCGTGGTATTGGCGGTTTATTTTTTGATGATTTAAATAGTGATACTTATGGTTGGGATTTTAACAAGTGTTTTAAATTTATGCAATCCGTAGGCAATCAATATATTAAGGCCTATCGACCAATTGTTGCGGCACGAAAAGATGAAAAATATGGAGAACGACAGAAGGAATTTCAACTATTGCGTCGTGGTCGCTATGCAGAGTTTAATTTAGCCATCGATAGAGGTACTATTTTTGGGCTACAAACTGGAGGGCGAACAGAGTCCATTCTAATGTCTTTACCACCAGTTGCAACCTGGAAGTACGACTATAAGCCTGAACCAGATACAGAAGAGGCTAAGCTATACGAGTATTTAAAGCCTAGAAATTGGCTGTAAATCATCTGGAAACACTGAACAACTAACGGAATTTTATGTTAGTTGCTCAGGCCTTCCCTAAAGTCCTAATTTAGAAATGTCTCTTCTATCTTTTTTTGTTGGTCGCCCTTGACCTCTTTCTCTGTAGCCTGCTAAAGCCATGCCTGCTGGAGGAGTTTTTTGATTTAAATGTTCTACTTCCAATAAAAATAACTCTTGTGCGGTTTCTGCACTACTTCTTTTATCTGTTATTTCTAAAACGGTAATTTCTATTTTCCGGTGTAATCTTTAGCTTGTCGCCAACTAGTACAGTTTTACTAGGCTTTGGCTTGATAGAATTTAAATATACCTTGCCACCTTTAATAGCGTCAAGGGCAAGGCCACGAGTTCTAAAAAACCTCGCTGCCCACCACCATTTGTCAAGCCTAATACTCACAGTTTGGTTTACTATTCTGCTCTAGATTTAGCAATAAACCTTAACCAAAGAATGTTTTTCTTTATTTTAACTATTGCCACCGCAGTTGCTATGCATAATTTCCTACACCTTCCACCAGTATTAGGAATGATGACTGGCTTAGCTTATTTAAAGTTTTTTGCCTATTATTTAAAAATGACGGGTGAAAAAAGCCAAGCAACTATTATTGATATTGATGGCTCTGTTAGTGTAATTTCTGAACCAATTGCCTTTAATATTTTCAATAAAATTTCTAGAGCCGAGTGGGATACACTAATGTTTTTCTTTGGGGTTATTATTTCGGTTGGAGGTTTAGGCATGCTAGGTTACTTAGCAATGGCATCTGATGTTATGTACACCCAATGGGGAGCAACTGAAGCAAATATTGTGGTTGGATTTTTATCCGCAATTGTTGACAACATACCCGTAATGTTTGCAGTATTAACCATGAACCCTGTAATGTCAGATGGACAATGGCTACTAATAACCTTAACTGCTGGCGTAGGTGGTTCTTTGCTATCAATAGGATCTGCGGCAGGAGTTGCGTTAATGGGACAGTCGAGAGGAAACTACACATTTATAAGCCATCTAAAATGGATGCCGGAATTATGCTAGGGTATTTTGCTAGTATTGGTGTTCACTTCTTAGTAAACTCTAGTTCCTTTTAGGAGACATGGAATGAGCGCCAGTAAAAAATAATTGGCGGTTATTAGTGCCTCCTTTAAATAAAGGCTCTTAACTTTGAAATAGAGGGAATGACAAGCTTGTCATTTTCTTTATAGATAAAATTACCGTTTTTAAGCCTAGTCATAGTTCTAGTGGTTTGCTCTCGTGAGACAATTGCTAGCAAGGCTAGTTCTTGATGCTTTGGAATAAAAGGCACTTCACCCCTATCTTTATTATTTGCAGAAACTTCTGCCAACTTAATCAACTCATCTGCAATAATTTCTGCTGAAGAGTAGCGGCCTACTCTAAATAGCTTATGGTCAGTTTCTCTTATTCTCTTAATTAAGACTAATAAAATAGAGCGGTTAAAGTTTTGATTAGTAGCAAGCAAGCTTTTTACAACACCACTAGGAATTTTTAACAAGGTACAGTCTGTCTTGGCTATACAGTGTGCAGATCGCTGTTGATTATCGATAGCAGAAAGTTCACCAAAAATATCACCCTTAGCCAAGTATGTAATACTTAACTCTTCACCAGATTCAGGCTCATAATTTACCTTAACAATCCCTAGCATACACACATACAAAGAATAGTCACTGTCGTTTGGGCTAATAATAGTTTCCTTAGCCTCGCTCTGAATTTGTTCAGACGCATGAAATAAAGCCTCTATTTCATCCTGCTCAAGGGTAGGAAAAACTTCTTTTAAGGTGGTTAAAATAATACTATTCATAAAATATAGGATAACTTTTTAATGATTTTTTATCATTTTATGTGATTTTCATCACATAATGTAACTATAAAAAAGAGGTAAACTGTTGTCAACAATAAAAAAATTATGGTTTTTTGTTATATATTTTGCTTAAATAAACAAATAATCATTAAAAAGGACAAACAAATGACAACTTCAAAAAAAACCTTTTTTGTAATGTTGCTAATGCTTTTAACTATAAGCCTTAGCCAAAAAACATTTGCGACAGAAACTCGTTTTGTCTCCAGTATAAATGCAAAGCTACTTAATAAACCAGCATTTAAAGCAAAATTAGTTAAACAGCTAACCAAGGGTACTCGTTTAACTATTGCTAGCAAGCAAGGTACTTGGCTAAAAGTAACTACTATAAACAAAGATACTGGCTGGATTTCTAAGTTTTTAACAAAACCTACCCCCCCCTCTAAAAGAGCAACTATTTTGACTGGTGAAAAAAACAACCAGCTAAAAGATGTACACCGTAGAACATCTGCAATTACTACAGCGGCAGCTGCTCGTGGGCTTGCATCAAAAGCAAGTGCCAGTACAACAAATGTAAAAACAAATTTACAAGCTGTAACCTATATGGAATCATTTAAACTATCTAATACAGAGCTAAGCAACTTTGCAAAACCTATTTTTGCCAAAACTGTACGAGGAGAAAAATAATGAAAAAGCCAACTCTACTTTTTATCCTTACAGGACTTATGTTGCCTCACACTGTTCCCGCAGAGCAGGTATCAAAAATAGATGAGCAAAAAAATAGCCGTGAAAGACTAAACAACAGCTTTCCAAATCCTAACTACTCTGCTGACGATATTGAAGCAGAAATTGTTTTTGGTAGAGAGCTAGCCAGCAAAATTACTGGTAAGTTTCCGCCAATAAAAAATGATAAGTTAAATAGCTATATTAACAAAGTTGGTCAATTGGTTGCCCAAAGCAGTGATAGATCAGAGCTTAATTACAGGTTTTTACTTATAAAAAGTTCTGAAATAAATGCCTTTGCTAGCCCAGGTGGTTATGTATTTATTACCACCGCAGCTTTAGACCAAGTAAAAGATGAAGCTGAACTAGCAGGTATTTTAGCCCATGAAATTGCCCATATAGAAAAACGCCACTATGTAAAAAAAGCAGGAATTAGAAGTAATAAATCTAGCCCAGAACAAGGCTTTAATACCATGTTAACTGGCGGTAAAGTTTCTTCGGTACTTGCCTTTCAAGCGGCAATAGATGAAGTTGCAGAAATATTATTTAGTAAAGGGTTGCAGTCTCATGCGGATGAATTTGAAGCAGATGCCACAGGAATGTGGTTACTAGCCAATACAGGTTACGACCCAAAAGCACTAGGTCGCTACCTTAAACGCATTGCCAAGTTAAAAAAACAAACCAAAACCTTAGCGGCAACTCATCCTGCACTAAAAACAAGATACACTAAATTAAACCAACTGCTGAAAAAAAACCAGCTAAACAACCTTCAACAGGCAAAACTTGAGGAGAGATACCATGAACACCAGTAATCCACTAACTCTAAAAACACTGGTGCTAGCGATATCCAGTAGCTTATTTTTACCACAAGCTGTTTTAGCTGACCAATATCACTATAAAGACATACTACTAGGTGATAGAGCAACAGGACTAGCAGGTGCTTATACCGCCATTGCGGATGATGCTTCAGGTTTATACTACAACCCTGCTGGAGTAGTTTACTCCTCACAGCCTAAAATATCTGGCTCGGTAAATGCCTACAACTATAAAGATACCACCTACAAGGGCATAACCAAAGCTAATCCAAACCAAAAATGGACAAGAAAATCTTCAGGCATGGTGGCTAATTATTTTGGTATGGTGCAACCTATTGGTGATTCATCAATCGGCTTTTCAATCGCCTTACCAAACTATGAGCTAGAAGATCAATCAGATAGTTTTACTAATTTAGAGGCTTCACAGCGCATAATTGGTAATGGAGCAACCCAAGGTCTTAGATCAAATGATGGAACGGCCCTTATAGACCAAGCAAACCCAAGTGATGCTATAAAAAAACAAGTAATTGACTATAACAACCAAGACTCAACCACTCTTGTTGGGGCTAGTTACGCAACTCCTCTAACTAAAGATTTATCTTTTGGTATCACCCTTTATGGTTATAGCCGTAAAAAAGAACAAACTTTTAAACAAATTTCAATCATAGAACTAACTTCTGGTGATTTTGCTAAAAGTGATTTTTATCAAAAAGTACAATCTGAAGAGTTTGGTTTTCAACCGCGCTTAGGTTTAATGTGGTCTCCTGCAGATAAACTATCCATTGGCTTAATGGCACAGACCACCTTTATTCTAAGTCAGTCACCTAAGTCTCGTATAAGCGAAAACCTTTGTACTGCTACGGGCTGTTTTGAGTGGAAAGATAATGGAACCCCAAATGATAGTTCTGATGACTACTATGGAAAAATGACTAGTGCAGATATTGCAAATCAAGAAATTGGTTTAAAAAATAGTACTAAAAATGACCTACCAGTTGAAATAAACTTAGGGATAGCCTATTTTGCAACAGACGCCATGCTATATTCTGCAGACTTTAGCTATGCAACTAAAACAGATGTTTATGAAGCAACCATTAACGGTGCCGTAGCCGCTGAATATTTTATAGACCCAACTTGGGCAATAAGGGGGGGGGTATATAGTAATAGAGCCAATACCTCTAGCAATGTAGCGCAAAGTGGTAATGACCATGTTGACCTATATGGTGGTGCTTTTTCTGTAACTCGTTACACAAAAGGTTCTAATATTTCGCTTGGTATAAACTATGCTACAGGGTCAGGGCAAGCTAACCTATTCCCAGGATCAACCAATGTACAAGACATTACAGTAAACGCTGCAAGCCTATTTATTTCAACATCGGCTTCTTTTTAAGTTAAAAGAACAATCAGTTACAAGGAAAACACCATGAATAAAAATAAAAATGGTGGTGTTATTCGTGTAGAAGGCGGTAGAGATTTACTAACCACCCAAACCTATAAAGCATCAATGAGCTTACTAATGAATGGAACACTTAGCGGACTAGCAATTAGCCCTTTAACCTCTGGTGATGAAGCAATTAATAATGCTGCGCTAATTAAAGCAGCAAAATCAGCACTAGGCTTAACTGATTTGCACATAGAAACTGTGCAAACTAATTATGCTTATATCTAAAGGCATATTTAAATTCTACTAATAACTTTAATTTAAACACCTACGACCCTTTAGAATTTGGTGATGGAGACGGTGTACATGCAGAAAAAGACCGTGGTTTTAAACTAGCAATTCAACTACATAAAATTGCCGAGTCTATGGCAAAAGAATTAACCCCAACATCAACTCCAGTTGGTAAAAAAGAACTAGCAGAAAAAGATTTAATGCCTGCTATATACTTTTCTTTAGTTTATGAGTTAATCACCTTAAATAATGATAATAGCTATGATTTATTTAAAGATGATAGCTGGGTAACCAATTCATTTAGTAATGCAGATAGTATACTAACTCAACAATTTAGTGGTTATACTTTTGAAGGGGCTACTGGAAATATAACAGAACTATCTTCCTACTTAAACTGCGTGCTTAGTGGTAGTGACACTAGTATTGATATAGCCAGTAATGATACTGAATATACAAGTGCGGTCGCATGCAGTAGCAATGCTGTAAAATCTTACGATACAGAGCCTTTAAGAAAGGCTAAATTGTACGCCGCAGAGCAGAGCTAGGAACAGATATGATTAGAAAAAAAATAACTGCTGGAGCAGACTTTAGTGCAACATTAAACTTAGCAAAACCTGTTGCTTTTTCATCATCTACACTTGTTGCTTCTGCTAATGATTTTTCAACATCTTCAAATAATATTGTTGCTGGAAATCTTCCTGCAGCGGCGACCTTGTCTTTTG
>CAZMHA010000040.1:11991-13541 GCA_964565985.1 uncultured Piscirickettsiaceae bacterium
TTGACAATGGTCTTCTTATAGATAAATACTTTGACTTTAACGATTCGACAGATACTTTACTAGTTAATTTTAGACCAAACGATAAAGTTCTTATTTGTCAGTCAACTAGTTCAGGTAATGAAATAACTGAAGGAGCTTGGCAGCGAGATGCTAATAAAAAGTATCTTATACACATTGATTACCTAGGCTTGCCTATGACTATGAAGAACTTAGATCCTGCTTCTTGTTCACCTACTTCTACTGCAGGAAGTTGCTTGGTGATTGAGTTTCCAGACCCTTCGGATCCTCGTAAAATTAAAACAACAACAAAAACCAGCCCTAATCCCCTCGCTAATGCTAGTTTTGTAAAACCCCAAAATGAATTTAATGCAGCTTGTGGTATTTAACTACTTGGACTAAAATAAAATGAATATAAATATAAAGGATGTACCAATGAAATTAACTAAACTTTCTATACTAACGGCACTTGTTTTAAGTAGCCCAAGCTTTGTTTATGCGGCATCTAATGCGGTACCTATAGGTTCTAACCTTGGTTATGGAGCTGCAAGTAACAATAATACTTTGTTCAGCATGTCAAATAACCCTGCTTGGGTTAGTGGTAACCTGCATGAAGAAAATAACTATGGTTTTGGTTTAACAGTAGGAGCTGGAGTTAAACAAGCTGGCATCGATGAACTTTCAAATACCTTTGATGATAAGGTGTCTCCTATATTAGATAATATGGGAGGCGGAGGTTTAAGTGCTCTTGCCAATGCAACTCAACTACAAACTGAAATGAATAGTTTAATATTGGATATTCGTGATAACTTTTACCTACAGGCGGATCTAAATTTTTCCTTACCAGTATTAATTGCCCGCAATGCAATTGGTGGGCTTGGTTTTGAGATATCTGGCTTAGGCTCGGTTAGGACCGAAATATTAAGCTCTGATAGCCCTTTTGCTTTAAATAATACTTATTTGACTGCTAACCCTACTGCAAGCTCTAGTGATATTATTGACAATGGTTTAATTATCCAGTCCGCTCTTTATACTAAAACTGCTTTAGCAACAGAAGCTGCAATTACCTATGGTAATCAGTTTTATCAAGATCAATATGGTCAGTTGTCTGTTGGCATAAGAGCAAAACTAATGCAGGCAAAACTATTCAAATCTGTTATTAGCTTTGCCGATTTTTTAAAGAATGATGGTGAAATTGACACTGATACGGAAGCTTCTGACTCAGCAAGTAATATTGGTTTGGACATAGGTGTGCAGTGGTTTGCTGAAAACTATATGGCTGGTTTAACTATTATGAACCTTAACTCTCCTAGTTTTGATTATAATCAATTAGGAAAAATTGGCACAACCCCTGAAGAAATACAACAAGGCTTAATTGAAAACTTTTATTCTAATCAAATTGATCTTAATGAGACGGTTACTCTTAGTCCTCAAGCTAGACTAGAAGGAACTCTATTTTCAGAAAGCCGTAACTGGTCTTTAGGTGGTTCACTAGACCTTAACCCTGCTAATGACTATGTTAACCAACAGTATCAATGGGCAACAATAAGTGC
>CAZMHA010000041.1:0-12872 GCA_964565985.1 uncultured Piscirickettsiaceae bacterium
ATTTTGATGCCTCTGCTCAGGGAGGCTTGTTTTAAATCGGACAGTAGTGATTTTAGATACAAACTTAGCTTAAATCACCTTTTGACCATTTGAGTTAGATATGAAAAAAGGTAAATGGGATAACAAATTCCTTCCTGGTACAACAATGCCTAACATTATGATGAAACCAAATGATCCAAAAGCTCTTGAACAATATGATAAGGAAACGCGCGACCTAGCAAACTTTCTTGAGTATGTTGGAGAGCCTGCAAAACTAAAACGCTATGCTTTAGGTTGGAAAGTAATGCTTTTCCTATTTATTATGTTTATTTTTGCATATCTTCTGAAAAGAGAATACTGGAAGGATATAAAGCACTAAGTAAAAATAGACTTTAAAAAAGACTTCATTTCAATTCTAAAAGCCACTTTAATAAGTGGTTTTTTTGTTTATAATCAACCTAAATATTTGGGTATAAAGATGGCAAAAAAAATAAAAACAACCTATGTCTGTACAGAATGTGGTGCTGACTATAATCAATGGCAAGGCCAGTGTAATTTATGCAAAGAATGGAATGTTTTAAAAGAATTTAAAGTATCCTCTGGCAGTAAAAGTGTGAGTTCTAAAGGAACAACAGGATACTCGGGAGAATCCGTAAGCAAAGTACTGGCAATTAAAGATATTAAGTTAGATGAAGTGCCAAGAATAACCACAAACCTACAAGAATTTGATCGAGTTTTGGGTGGAGGAATTGTTCCTGGCTCTGTTGTGCTAATTGGTGGTGATCCAGGAATTGGTAAGTCCTCAATTCTACTACAAGTTTCCTGTGAGTTAAGTTCCCGATATCCAGTACTGTATGTTACCGGAGAAGAGTCTTTGCAACAGGTAGCAATGCGTGCTACTAGAATGAACTTGCCTACGGATTCTATAAAGCTACTGGCAGAAACAGATGTTGAATCAATTGTGCGGGCTACCGAAAATGAAAAACCTAAAATAATGGTTTTAGATTCAATCCAAACTATGCAGTTAGCAGAAATATCAGGTGCGGCAGGTGGCGTCTCTCAAGTTAGGGAAACCGCTGCATTTATAACCCGTTATGCAAAGCAAAATAATGTAATGATTTTTTTAGTAGGTCATGTTACCAAATCTGGAGAGGTAGCTGGGCCTAGAGTACTAGAGCATATTGTTGATACTGTTATTTTTTTAGAAGGTAATTCTGATAGTCGTTTTCGCACCTTAAGAGCAATCAAAAACCGTTTTGGTGCAGTTAATGAACTTGGTGTATTTGCTATGACAGACAAGGGTATGAAACAAATAAAAAACCCATCAGCAATTTTTTTATCTCGTGGCGATGAAGTTTCTTCTGGTTCAATAGTAATGGTAGTTTGGGAAGGTTCCAGACCATTGTTAGTAGAAATTCAAGCCCTGGTTGATGAATCTCCTTATGGAGCCCCTAGAAGAGTTACTGTTGGTTTAGATAACAATCGCATGGCAATGTTATTGGCAGTATTGCATCGACATGCAGGCATTCAGGTGTCAGATCAAGATGTTTATGTAAATGTAGTGGGGGGGGTAAAAATAACAGAGACTAGTGCTGATTTAGCCGTGTTGGCAGCCGCTGTATCTAGCCTGCGTAACAAACCTTTACCACAAGATCTAATTGTATTTGGTGAAGTAGGCTTGGCTGGTGAAATAAGGCCGGTACCAAGTGGGCAAGAAAGATTATTTGAAGCTGTAAAGCATGGGTTTAAAAAAGCCATTATTCCAAAAGCAAATATGCCGAAAGGAGGAGTTGCAGGTATGGAAATTCATGGGGTAACTAATTTGCAAGAAGCCTTGTCTTTTATGTAAAAACTACCTAAATATTATAGCTTGTGCAAAGCTCACAAGTTACTAATAACATAGGCCCGCCATTCATCAAACAGAGTTTTATTTGTAGCGGCAATAGCCGAGCGTTTTTCTACCTTTGCAACTAGTACTTCTTCTTTATCAAAGGTACAGTTTTCTCCACCAGCTTCTTCTAATATTAGATAACCTGCCGCATAGTCCCATATGTTCTGTGAACCGTGGCAGTAAAGTTGTCCACGTCCTGCGGCTATCCAACACCAGTCTAAAGCAACTGAACCGATACTTCTTTGTGATGAAAATGGAGTATCTGAAATTATGGTATTAGAAAGGGAGTAGGGAAGCCGTTTAAAGTCAACTATTGCAATGCATTGGCTAATATTTTCTTTGCTGGTTTCCGCTACTAGTTCTTCTCCATTAAGTTCGGCGCCTAAATTAGCTCTTGCCGCAAACATTTCATCACGACTAGGGTCATAAACCAAACCAGCAACAACCTTACTATTTATAATTAGGGCAAGTGAAACTGTAAAAATAGGGATGCCACTAGCAAAATTATTAGTACCATCAATTGGGTCAAGTATCCAGCAACCATTGGTTGAGTTCAATGCTTGTTGCTGTTGTTCTTTAGTAGATTCTTCACCTAAAAATGAGTATTTTTGCCAGTTGGTAGTTAAAAACTTTTCACATGCATTTTGCATTTGAGTATCTGCTTCGGTTAGTAAGCTTCCATCAGCTTTTACCTCGGCACTTACTTTATTAAACCTAGCTAGAATTTCTTGTTTAGCTAGCTTTGTTATGCCTTGTTTTAGTTTTTGCCACTGATCATCTTGTGTAAATATCATTTATTATCACCCTCTTTAAGGGCTTCTTTTATATTTGATTTTCCTAGCTGTCTTATCTTTACCTGCTCAATTTGATGTTTAGATGTTTGAGTAACTTCAATAGCATAGCTACCAACTTTAATACAAGTCCCAACATTTGGTAGCGTTTCCATTTCTTCTTGAATAAGTCCATTTAAAGTTTTGGGGCCGGTTAAGGGCAGTTCAGTGTTGAACAAACGGTTAATATCACGAATAAATTCAGTAGCATCAGAAACGATAGTGTTATCAGTATCAAGATAAGCATCAACTGCAGATTTTAGTCTAGTATCGGTGCTTAAATTGCCAACTATTTCTTCTAGCAGATCTTCCATGGTCAATAAACCTTGTAGATTTCCGTATTCATCAACAATTAAGCCCATTTTTCTTTTATTTTGAGAGAAGTTGGTTAGCTGAGTATTTAGCGTAGTCGTTTCAGGAATAAAATAACCTGGTATAGCTAGCTTAACAAGGCCCTTTAAAGTGATTTCACCATCTTTTATGATGGGTAAAAATTTCTTTAAATTAATTACTCCAATTAACTCATCATCAATACTACCTCGGTAAACAGGAACTCTAGAAAATGGCGATTTTATAATTAGATTAATAACTTTTTCCATAGGAAGACTAACATCTATCCCATAAATATCTTGTTTTGGAATCATTACATCTTCAACACTGGTTCTTTCTAACTGCATAATTCCTGTCAACATAGAGCGATATTGTTGAGGTAACTTTCCTGTCGCCTCTTTAATCAATGTTTCTAGCTCTTCATGGTTAAGGGAATGTTCATCACATTTATGGCCTATTTTTACCCCAAAAATACGCAATAGATTATTAGCAAAAAAGTTTACAAACCAAACTATTGGCGATAGTATTTTTAAGAGTGGCCCTAATACATAGGCAGCTGGGTATGCTACTTTTTCAGGATATAATGCCGCCAGTGTTTTTGGAGCAACCTCTGAAAAGATAAGGACAGCTAAAGTAAGTAACCCAGCGGCAAGGGCAATACCTGCTTCTCCTATTAGCTTCATTGCAATAATAGTAGCGATAGAAGAAGCTAAAATATTAACAAAGTTATTGCCTAATAAAATAACGCCAAGCAGTTTATCGGGGCTTTCTAGTAGTTTTAGTACTTTAATAGCACCCTTGTGCCCTTTATTTGCCTTGTGTTTTAGGCGATATTTATTAATTGCCATCATGCCAGTTTCTGAGCTAGAGAACAAGGCAGATAAAATAAGCATTAAAGCTAAAATAGAGAATAGAACGGATAAAGATAGACTGTTCAAGATGGTTTATTTCATAGTTAATCGAAAGGGGATTATACCAAAATATTAATTTATGTAAATTAAGATTGTTTCTGTGCCTATATAACTAAGAACTAATAAAAAATAAGCCCAAATAGTAAATTTAGTTGCAATCTGTCCACGCCAGCCAAACCTGTTGTTTCCAAGTAAAAACAACCCGTACATAACCCAAGCAAGAATTGCAAAAAAAGTTTTATGAATAAGGTGTTGTGCAAACATATCTTCAATAAAATAGGCACCTGTTATCAAAGCCATACTTAATATAATAAACCCAATAGTTACAAACTGAATCATAGTTGCTTCCATAACTTGTAAAGGAGGCAAGGCTTTAAATAAAGTAGTTAATTTTTTTTGCTGAAAGCGTTTTTCTTGAATTGAGTACAAAATAGCTTGAGCTCCAGCTAATCCTAAAATACTGTAAGCAGATATAGAAAGGATAACATGCAACCCTAGCTCTAAAGGCAAACCTGCTGATTGGCCAGGCATGAAAGTTAGGATGCTAGACAATCCTGCTAAAGGAAATATAAAAACGCCAAGATTTTCAGTAGTTTGTTTTAAATTTGTTATTAATAGGGATACTACTGATAGCCAAGTAATTAAAGACAAGACGGTTCCTAGCCCTAACATAATAACCTGACCATTTAGTAAAGAGTTAGCAAAAGAAAAGAACTGTAATATAGCGGCAAATAAAATGTATAAAAGAAATCGGTTTCTTGGCCAATCAATAGCTTTAGAATCTTTAGATTGGAGCCTGTTCCACAATACCAATGAAGCATAAAAATAAATAAGGCTTGCGATAATTGCAGCAAACGAAGTTACGAGCATGTCATTTTTCCAAGGTTAATTTTACTTCTTGTATAATACCTAAAAATTAACTACAAAGCTATGGAAATACTATGTTTGATAATCTATCCAATCGTTTATCGAAGACCTTTAAAGATATAACTGGCAAAGGTCGATTAAGCGAAGAAAATATAAAAGATGCTATTCGTGATGTAAGGCGTTCATTACTAGAGGCAGATGTAGCTTTACCAGTAATTAAATCATTTATAGAGCAAGTACAAGAAAGAGCGATAGGTTCAGAAGTATCTACTAGCCTAAACCCAGGTCAAGCCTTTATAAAAATAGTTAGAGAGCAGCTAGCTCAAGTTATGGGACAAGCAGCAGAACCTCTTAAATTCAATGTTGAACCACCTGCGATTATCATGGTTGCAGGTTTGCAAGGGGCTGGTAAAACTACCTCTGTTGCAAAACTAGCTAAATACTTACAAGAAAAAGAAAAGAAAAAAGTAATGGTGGTTTCTGCTGATGTATACCGTCCAGCGGCAATAAAGCAACTAGAAACAGTTGCAGAACAAGTTGGTGCAATTTTCTACCCATCAACAGTTAAACAACAGCCAATACAAATTGTAAAAAATGCTCATAAAGAAGCAAGAAAACAGTTTGTTGATGTTCTGATTATAGATACAGCAGGGCGAATGCATATAGATGCTAGCATGATGTCTGAAATAAAAGAATTAAATTCAGCAGTAAAACCAATAGAAACCCTATTTGTAGTTGATGCAATGACAGGACAAGATGCAGCTAATACAGCTAAAGCATTTAATGAAGCTCTACCATTAACCGGGATAATTCTTACCAAAACAGACGGAGATGCTCGTGGAGGTTCTGCTCTTTCTATTCGTGAAATAACCGGAAAACCTATAAAGTTTATTGGGGTAGGAGAAAAATTAGATGCGTTAGAAACCTTTCACCCTGACAGAATGGCGGACAGAATTCTTGGAATGGGAGATGTGCTATCTCTTATTGAAGAGGTAGAAACCAAAGTAGATAAAAAGAAAGCCGAAAAGTTTGCTAAAAAAATTCAACAAACAGGCAAGTTTGATCTAGAAGATTTTTTAGAACAACTACAGCAAATTAATAGTATGGGTGGAGTAGGAGGGCTAATGGGTAAAATGCCTGGCATGGCACAAATGAAAGATAAAATAAACGATGAAGTAGTAGCAAAAGATTTTAAACGCCTAGAAGCAATTATCTACTCAATGACTAGACAAGAACGAGCACACCCAGCAATAATAAAAGGTTCAAGAAAAAAACGCATAGCATCAGGTTCTGGAACACAGGTACAAGATATAAATAAAATGATGAAACAATTCACCCAAATGCAAAAGATGATGAAAAAAATGAAAGGTGGAGGCATGAAAAGCCTAATGCGTGGAATGGCAGGCATGGGTGGGCAAATGCCTGGTGGCATGGGAGGAATGATGCCACCAGGAGGGATGGGTGGATTTAAACACTAGTTTAATACAATAAAAAAAAAATAAAGAAGACCATTAAATATGGGTTTTTCCCCCCCCCCCCCGAAAAGAAGATTATTAAGTTCTTCCTTAAGGAGCTCTTTAATCTTGATTAGACGCTTCTATCCTTGCTAATCGTTCCTCTTCTTCTTTTATTACCGCTTGAATTTCGTTAATTACGGCATCTACATCAGCTTCTTTCTCTTCTTTTAGGAACTTACCTGTTAGTAGTGTTTCTGCGGTTAGTTCACCTATTTCGTATAGTGCCCACATTTCTTCTGCGTAGTTGGTTTTTAATATCTCTGGCGCGTATTGTCCGTAGTAGTTGGTTACATTTTGTATATCGCGTTTGAGCATTTTTTTGGCATTGTTGTTGGCAGAGGCATCAACTGCTTGCGGTAAATCTATAATAACTGGGCCATATTCATCAAGCAGTATGTTAAATTCGGATAGATCTCCGTGTACTATTCCTGCACAAAGCATTAGTTTTACATCTTCCATTACTTGCTGGTGGTCTTCTAGTGCTTGTTGTTCGTTTAGGCTTACATCATTAAGCCTTGGTGCAACATTTCCTTCTTCATCGGTAATTATTTCCATTAGTAGCACGCCATCAAAACAGCCGTAGGGTTTAGGCACTCTAACCCCTGCATTTGCTACCTTGTATAGGGCGTCTACTTCAGCTGTTTGCCATGCTGCTTCCTGTTCTTTTTGGCCAAATTTGGAATTTTTTTCCATTGCTCTAGCTCGGCGACTATTGCGAGTTTTTCGACCTTCTTGATAGGTTACGGCTTTTTTAAAACTTCGTTGATGAACTTCTTTGTAAACTTTGGCACAACGATATTCATCACCGCAAAGTACTATAAACACATCAGCTTCCTTGCCACTCATCAGGCGGCTAACAACTTCATCAACAAGTCCGTCATCAATCAACGGCTGTATGCGTTTTGGTGTTTTCATAGTTTCCTTTGTTGTTTTGGTTTAAAGTATAATAATCGCTTTTAATTTTACCAGTAAGATTTTATATAGTGAAGAGAGATTGTCAATATATTTCGGTACATCCGGATAATCCACAAGAACGCTTGTTATTACAAGTAGTAGATATTTTAAATAAAGGAGGGGTTATTGCTTATCCTACTGAGTCAGGATATGCACTAGGCTGTGCATGGGATAATAAGGAAGGAGCAGATCGTATTAGAGCAATTCGCCGTTTAGATGATAAACACGATTTTACTTTAGTTTGTGAAAACTTATCTCATTTATCAGAATATGCAAAAGTAGGAAATACACAATTTCGTTATTTAAAATCCCATTTACCAGGAGCTTTTACTTTCGTTTTGCCCGCTAGTAGAGAGGTACCAAAACGATTACAAACACCAAAAAAGAAAACTATAGGTTTAAGAATTACTGACAATGTGGTTGCTAATAGTTTGTTAAGTAATTTCGATAAGCCTTTGATTTCTGTGTCTTTAATTAAGTTTAAAGAGGTAGTTCCCATGACGGACGGCTGGACAATCCAAGAAGAATTAGGGCATTGTTTAGATGCGGTTTTGGACGGTGGATTTTGTGGTTATGAGCCGACAACCGTAATTGATTTTACAGATGAAGTTCCTATTTTAGTTCGCCAAGGACAAGGAGTATTTAATGGTTGATTTAAGTTTAATACAAAAAATATCTATTTGGGCATTGCCCGTTATTTTTGCAATTACCGTGCATGAAGTTGCTCACGGTTGGGTAGCATTAAAATTTGGAGATAGAACCTCCCAAATGATTGGCAGACTGACTTTAAACCCCATTAAACACATTGACCCAATTGGTACTATACTTGTACCAGGATTATTGCTTGCAATCGGTGGTTTTGTATTTGGTTGGGCAAAACCAATACCTGTTAACCCTAAAAACTTCAAAAACCCTCGTCATGATATGGCTTGGGTAGCTATTGCAGGACCAGTTTCTAATATTATTATGGCAATAATATGGGCTGTTATTGCCAAGCTTGGTTATATGATAATGCCAAGTTATGAAGGGGTTGGGCAGTTTATGGTTTATAGTGGTATGGCAGGGATTACTATTAATTTAGTTCTTGCCGTTTTAAATATGATTCCTATACCTCCATTAGATGGAAGTAGGATTGCAGCAGCATTTTTACCAAAAACTTTACATTATTACTATATGCGTATTGAGCCTTATGGCTTTTTTATTATATTGGGGTTGATGGTCGCAGGTATTTTAGGCATGCTAATTACAGCACCTTTCCGCGTACTTCAATCCTTAATCTTGCAACTAGTGGGCTTATAACATGGCAAAAAAAACAGAAAATGAAAATGAAAAATTACAGAAAATCCTTGCTAGAGCAGGATTTGGTTCTCGTCGTGAAGTAGAAAAACATATAGATGAAGGCCTAGTTAAGGTTAATGGTAGAACTGCAAAGCTGGGAGATAGAGCCTTACCAACGGATAATATCCAGTTTAAAGGTCATGCAGTTAAAGAAACCCGTTTGGCAAAGCAGCCTACTCAAGTAATCTTATATAACAAGCCAGAAGGACAGGTCTGTACAAGAAAAGATGAAAAAGATCGTGCTACTATTTTTGAAAAATTACCAAGAATAATTAATGGCCGTTGGGTTTCTATTGGTAGGTTAGATATTAATACATCAGGATTATTGATTTTAACCAATAATGGCGAGCTAGCAAACCGCATGATGCATCCTTCTTATGAATTAGAGCGTGAATACTCTGTGCGAGTATTTGGGGAGGTACCTGATGAAATTATTAACACCCTCAAAAAAGGTGTAAAGCTAGAAGATGGTTTTGCTAAATTTAATAAAATAAGCAAACTACCTAAACAGGATGATGAATCAATCAATAACTGGTATAAAGTAGTACTAAAAGAAGGGCGCAACCGTGAAGTTCGCCGTATTTGGGAAACTCAAGGAGTGCAGGTTAGTCGTTTAATTCGTACTCGCTATGGCGACTTTGATTTACCGCGTAATCTAAGACAGTCAAAAACCGAAGTATTATCATGGAAGCAAATTAATCAACTGTTAAAAAGTGTGGGGATGAAAGAAGAAGCCAGGCCAGATTTAAGACACAAATCACCTTATGATGAAAGTCGAAAATCCTACTTTAATACCTCAAAAAATACCCGTAGTGGTAACAATGATCGGGCAAGAAGCTCAACAAAACAAACCAATAAACCAACATCAACAACTAGAAAACAAAGAACAAGAACTTAAATGAAGAATAAGTCGCTACTAACCAACCTAACCAGTATCGTAATAATTGCGCTAGGAATGGTAATAGAACACAATTTAGTTTTATTAGTTGGTCTTTTTGCCTTGTCTGGAGCGGTTACTAACTGGCTAGCAATTTTTTTATTATTTGAAAGAGTACCTGGTTTAATTGGTTCTGGAGTTATTCCTAATCAATTTGAAGCATTTAAACAGTCAATTAAAGACTTAATGATGAAGCAGTTTTTCACTAAAGAGAATATTGACCGTTTTATGAGTAGTAATGGGGGACAGCACCTTAACTTAAAGCCAGTAATAGAAAGTGTAGACTTAAATCCTGCGTTTGAAAGATTAGTACAGGTTATTATGGAATCTAGCTTTGGTAGTATGCTTGGCATGTTTGGTGGCAAAAGTTCTCTAGAACCTCTCAAAGAGCCTTTTATAAAAAACATGCAAACCTCACTAATTGAAATGTCAGAAAGTGAGGCCTTTATTAACAAACTAAAACAGCAGGTTGATAAACCAGACATGATTGCAGAAATACAACAAAAAGTTGCACATATTGTAGATTCTAGGCTAGAAGAACTAACCCCAGAAATAGTTAAGCAGATGGTGCAAGACATGATTAAACAGCACCTAGGTTGGCTTGTAGTATGGGGGGGGGGTATTTGGTGGATTAATTGGTTTAATTAGCGGTTTTATTCTGTAATGTTAGTAGTTTCTGAACAGGTATTAATACCCTTGGCAGAAATAGAACTAACCGCAATTCGTTCACAGGGAGCAGGGGGGCAAAATGTTAATAAAGTTTCTTCTGCAATCCATTTAAGATTTGATATAAAAAAATCGAGCCTAGATGATAAATATAAAAACCGCCTTTTATTGTTAAAAGATAAACGAATTACCAAAGATGGCATTATTATAATAAAAGCTCAGCAACATAGAACCCAAGAGAAAAACAGAGCTTCAGCTCTTGTGCGTTTAAAAGAGTTTATTCTACCAATTTTAAAAACCAAAAAATTTAGAGTAGCAACCAAGCCATCACGCAATGCCAGAGCAAAACGATTAAACTCAAAGACTAAACGAGGACAATTAAAGAAAACTCGTTCAAGTGTGGACGATTATTAAATATGCTAACCATAAAAGAATTATTTAAATTTCCTATTAGTTTTTTTGCTATTCCGATGGGGGTTGTTAGGGATATCTTCAGAAGCATCTCACTTAGCTGAAATATACACACAGTTAAATAGTAATTTCACCTTTATTATCAATATTATATCCTGGTTTGTTTTTGCTTTAGCCATGGCTCTTTTTGCTAAAAACTGGTTTACTAGCGAAGTAGGTGATTTTATTACAGTTATCTTTTATTTCACTTCATTTTTATTTTTATTATTCATCTTTCAATATAAATATTTTAAAGCTATTAAATTGAATATGGTAGGGTGGGCATACATCTTCCCAGTCGCCTCATACGGATTAGCAGCACAGACTATGTATCAAGTAAGTCAGCAGGAAGGGTATTTATACCTATCCATTGCTGTATTATCGTTCAATATACTGTTTGCAATCTTCCTACTATCGGTTATGAGTTTTAAACTCTCCTCAAAGAATAATCCTTACTAATCAGTTACAATAGCCAATTAAATTAAATTTTTTCAGGAAAAGACTGTGATTAAAACTCGCTTTGCTCCAAGCCCAACTGGTTATCTACATATTGGTGGTGTTCGTACCGCTCTTTTTTCGTGGTTATTTGCTAAGCAAAACAAGGGTGATTTTATTCTTCGTATTGAAGATACAGATTTGGAGCGTTCTACACAAGAATCTGTAGATGCTATTTTTGAGGGTATGAACTGGCTAGGACTTGCACACACACAAGGACCTTTTTATCAAACAAAGCGTTTTGATCGTTATAAAGAAGTAATTAAAAGCCTGATTGACAACGACAAGGCATATTACTGCTATGCAACTCCTGAAGAACTTGATGAAATGCGTGAACAACAAAAAAATAACCAGGAAAAACCTCGTTATGATGGGCGTTTTCGTGATTTTACAGGCACACCACCAGCAGGTATTGACCCAGTAATCCGCTTTAAAAACCCAATAGAAGGGGTCGTTGTTATTGATGATATAGTTAAGGGTAAGGTAACAGTTTCTAACACAGAGCTAGATGATTTAATAATCGCGCGCTCTGACGGAACACCAACTTACAACCTAACTGTAGTTGTTGATGATTGGGATATGAAAATGACCCATGTAATTCGTGGAGACGACCATTTAAACAATACCCCAAGGCAAATAAATCTTTATAACGCTTTAGGAGCTAAAATACCTAAGTTTGCCCATATTCCAATGGTATTGGGGGAAGATGGTAGTCGTTTGTCTAAACGCCACGGAGCAGTATCTGTATTGCAATATAAAGAAGAGGGGTTTTTACCTGAAGCACTATTGAACTACCTAGTTCGTTTAGGTTGGTCGCATAAAGACCAAGAGGTTTTTACCATTGCAGAAATGATTAAATACTTCACCTTAGATACAGTAAATTCTTCACCATCCACATTTAATATTGAAAAACTACTGTGGATTAATCAACAGCATATTCAAACAACAAACATTGACAATCTTGTAGCTAATTTAACACCATTTATAAAAGCCCATGGAGTTGATGTAAGCGATACAGAAAAACTTAAACAGGTAGCGGACCTACTAAGAGAAAGAGCAAAAACACTAGTTGAAATGGCAGATTCTTGCCTATATTTTTACCAAGATTTTAATAAATTTGAAGCCAAAGCAGCTAAAAACCATCTAAGACCAGTTGCAGAAGAAGCTTTGCGATTAGTACAAAACAAATTAAGCCAACTAGACAGTGACAGTTGGACAGCTAAAGACATTCACTCTCAAATTCAAGCAACCGCAGAAGAACTAGAGGTAGGTATGGGCAAAGTAGGAATGCCTCTAAGGGTAGCAATTACAGGAGGAGGGCAATCTCCATCTATTGATATGACTGCAGAATTAATTGGTAAAGATAAATGTATAACAAGAATTTCAAAGGCACTAGAAGCAATAGAAATTAGAAAAGCAAATTCATAAATGCAAATCTAGGAAAATCCTAATAAATAATTGCTTATTTATTAAAGAAATGCCTTGACCAAAACCATCTAATCTATATAATACGCCGCTATCAGTTGCGTAGTGTTTGAAGAAATTCAATAAAGTAATTTACGCAAAGAGTTTAGAACAATATTTATTGTTCTTTTCTTGGTTGTGTATATGACTAAGAAAAAAACAGCAAACATTGCCCAAAGACATAAGTAAAAGGGGCTATAGCTCAGCTGGGAGAGCGCAACACTGGCAGTGTTGAGGTCAGCG
>CAZMHA010000042.1:0-3142 GCA_964565985.1 uncultured Piscirickettsiaceae bacterium
ATGAACTATATGTATATTTTTTTGTCCCTCTAAAAGTTTTAGGACTGCGGGCATTACTTTATTAATTGCCAAGGCTCCACGGCTTCCACCAATTATTAAAAGGTTAAATTTGTTATTGGTATTTGATAAAACAGGGATCTGCTCTAAACCTTGCCTTACTGGGTTACCTAGCTGTAGCGTATTTTTTATTTTATCTTGAGGGAATGCGGTTATAACTAAATTAGATATTTTTGAAAGTAGTTTATTGGTTAGCCCAGGGATTGCATTTTGTTCATGTAATACTAATTTTATTCCTAGTATTTTAGCTGCAATACCTCCTGGACCACATACAAAGCCTCCCATTCCTAGAACCAAATTTGGTTGCTGTTGTTTGATTATTTTTTTAGCTTGTAAAATTGCTTTTATAATATTAATTGGTGCCGTTAACCAACCTAGTAAACCATTACCCCTTAGTCCTTTTATTTTGATGGCCTGAAATGGAATGTTTGCGTGTTCTACCCATGGTTTTTCCATACCTCCGACACTACCTAACCAACAAATATCTATTGCTTGTTTTTTAAATTCTTCTGCTAGCGCTAGGCCAGGAAAAATATGCCCGCCAGTTCCTGCTGCCATTATCATTATTTTCATGCTATATTTTTTTCCTTTCTGGTCTCATAATCGACACGAAATACTATTGCCAAGGCTATCAAAACCATTAGCATGCTAGAGCCTCCATAACTCATAAGAGGAAGTGTTAATCCTTTAGTAGGGAACAGTCCTAGGTTAACACCCATATGTATAATAGCTTGTAAAACTATCCAAATCCCAACACCATAAGCGACTTGCCCGCCAAAAAATTCAGAACGCTCAAAAGCTCTTCTACCAATAATAAAACAACGCGATAGTATTAATAAAAACAATCCTATTAAAAATATAACGCCTAGTAGTCCAAATTCTTCCGCATAAATTGAAAAAATAAAATCGGTATGAGCATCAGGTAAATAAAGTAATTTCTGTACAGACTCTCCAACTCCCACACCAAATAACTCTCCTCTTCCGCTTGCAATTAAAGCTTGAGTTAATTGGTAGCCATTGCCAAATGGATCTGCCCATGGGTCAAGAAAGTTAGTTACCCTTGCCATTCTATATTCAGAAGTTATAACCACAATGACTAGTAGGCTTGCTATTGGTAGTACCGTAAACACGAAAAATCGCCATGCTGCTCCTGCAATTAGTAACATACCTGAAATAATCACCGCTATAACAAAGGTACTACCAAAATTAGGTTCTAATAATAGTAAGCCTGCCATAATCCCAAAAGGTATTGCTAGGCGCATAATAGCTTCAAAACTTTCTTTTACCGCACTAGCATGTTTGGTTAAATATCCTGCCATAAAAATTATTACGGCTATTTTTACAAATTCTGACACTTGAAAATTCATTAATCCCAGTGGCAGCCATCTTTTTGAACCATTAATTTCTTTACCAACTATTAATACAACAATTAGTAGGACAATACTGAATAAAAATATTTTTATTCTATGTTCTTCCCAGAAGACTAAGGGTACTTTAAAAACAATTAAGGCGGCAACCAGACCAATCAATAGAGATAAAGATTGACGATTAAAATAGTGCAAAGGGTTGCCAAAATGTTTTTCACTAATAGCTATTGAACTTGAAGCCACCATAGTAAGACCTATCATTAATAAGACGAATACGGCACCTAATAACCATAAATCAATGGCATGGTTGTCTTTGCCAAAATTTATATTAAACACTAAGAACCTCTTTAACTGATTTTTTAAATGCTTCTCCACGCTCAATATAGTTTTTAAATTGATCAAAAGAAGCACAAGCTGGTGAAAAAAGTACAGTATCTCCTTCTTTTGCCATATTTTTAGCTAGATTTACGGCCTCAGATAATGTTGTAACTATAGTATTTTTGCCACTAATCTCTTGCTGAATTAAAGATGCGTCCCTGCCAAATAAAAAGCTGTATTTACAGTGTTTATTTACTACTGATTTTAATGGCGAAAAATCAGATTCTTTGCCTACTCCACCAGCAATTAATATAATATTTGCATCTTTACTAGCTAAACTTTTAATTGCTGCTAGAGTTGCCCCAACATTGGTGCCTTTCGAATCATTTATCCATTTAACTCCATTTTTAAACGCCACAACTTGTGTCCTATGTTCCAAGCCTTTAAATTTTTTAAATACCTTTTTATAACTGGTCGCTAAAATATTAAATACTGAGGTTAGAGCAACGGTTGCTTGAGCATTTAAAAGATGATGTTCTCCTTGCAATGCCATTTCGGTTACTGGCATAATTTCTTTACCAGCTAAAAATAAACCTTCTCCTCCAAAGTATGTGCCAGCTTTTTGCGTGTAATTATCCTTATCAAACTCTGGTAATACAATTAACTCTGCCTGTTGGAATATTCGCATTTTTGCTTGCTTATAATCTTCTAACGAATTATATCTATCCATATGGTCTTCACAAATATTTAATATCGTTGCCGATTTTGAATGTAATGAATTAGTGGTTTCTAGCTGAAAACTTGATAGCTCAAGCACAAAAATGTCATAGTTATTGTCATCAACTAATAAATTTAAGGCGGGAACACCAATATTTCCGCCCATACCAACCAAGTATCCTGCTTCAGTTAGTACTTGGGCAACCAAACTGGTTACTGTACTTTTTCCATTTGAGCCAGTGATAGAAACAATCGGTTGTTTCGCATTTTGTGCAAATAACTCAATATCACCAATTATAGGAATACCTAAAAGTTTTGTTAGCCATGCTTCTTTAGTGGAGATGCCTGGACTTAAAATAATCTGTGTTATTTGTGCAATAACATTTTCTGGCAAGTTTTCGGTATAAAACTTAACCTTTGGATATTCTTTCTGCAATTTAACAACAGAAAAACCTTGCCTGGTATCAAAACCTATACAGGGTTTATCTTCATGCTGTAAATACTGAATAACACTCTGTCCTGTTATGCCTAAACCTGCCACTAATATCAAATTTTTGTCCTTTTTAAACCACCTCCTTTTCCACCTTTTTTAGGGGGGGGGGGGGGGGGGGGAAAATCACCAATTTTTAAACTTTGTAATGCATATAAATAAAACTTTTTTTTTTTTTTTTTAAAATAAATAA
>CAZMHA010000042.1:3152-12596 GCA_964565985.1 uncultured Piscirickettsiaceae bacterium
TTTTTTTAGACCCCTCCTTTTTTTGTTTTTTTTGGGGGGGGGGGGGGGGGGGGTAAAACTACCTAATTTTAAGGCTTGCAAGACCTATTAGCACAAGTATTATTGTTATTATCCAAAACCTAATAATTACTTGTGATTCATGCCAGCCCTTTTGTTCAAAGTGATGATGAATTGGTGCCATTAAAAATATGCGTTTACCTTTTCTTAGCTTGTAAGAGCCTACTTGTAAAACAACAGAAAGGGTTTCAATTACAAAAATACCACCCATTATTGCAAAAACTATTTCTTGTTTAACTGCAACTGCTACTACACCTAAGGCGGCACCTATGGCTAGAGAACCGACATCTCCCATAAATACTTGTGCTGGGTGGGCGTTAAACCATAAAAACCCTAAACCTGCTCCAGCAAGGGCTGCACAAAATATTGCTAGTTCTCCTACTCCTGGAATGTGTGGTAAATGTAGATAGCTTGCAAAAAACACATGCCCTGTTACATAGGCAAATAAACCTAATGCAGAGGCGACCATAACTGTTGGCATAATAGCTAAACCATCTAGACCATCAGTTAAATTAACGGCATTTGATGAGCCAACTATTACAAAGTATGCAAGAACAACCGTCCATGCTCCTAAATGTATAAAAGTATCTTTCATGTAGGGGATTAATAATTGTGCTTCAGTTGGTACATTTGCCATGGAGTATAGGGCGTAACCAGCAATTAATCCTATAATAGACTGCCATAAAAGTTTAGTTCTAGAACGCATTCCTTCTGGATCTTTATAAACTACTTTTTGATAATCATCTATAAAGCCAATAACACCAAAACCTAGCATGGTTAAGGTAGATATTAATAGGTAGTGATTGGTTAAATCTCCCCAAAGTAATACGGCAACTGAAACAGATAGTAAAATCATCACTCCGCCCATAGTTGGCGTGCCAGTTTTAACCAAATGTGTTTGTGGGCCATCTAAACGAATAGACTGACCGACTTTTAATTTTATTAACCAGCGAATTACCACTGGACCTATTAAAAAAGATAAGATTAAGGCCGTTAATACGCTCATAATAGTACGCATAGTGATATAGTTAAATACCGTAAACCCAGAAACATACTGACTTAAATACTCTGTTAAATAAATTATCATTATTTCACTCCCTCCAAAACACTGGTAACAACCTGTTCCATTTGCATGAAACGAGACCCTTTAACTAAACAGCTATCTGCTTGTTTAGCATTGATTAAATTAATAGCTTGTGCTGCAAGTAAATCTTTACTCTCAAACCACCAAGCATTTTTACCAAATACTTTTGGCAAATTTTTAGTTTCTTCTCCACAACATAGTAAATAGGATACGCCTTTTTGTTTTGCGTATTCAGCAACTAGCCTGTGCTGATGGATTGAATCTTCACCAACTTCTCCCATTGAACCCATACAAAAAATAGACAATGATGATAGTGAAACCAGTACATCTATTGCAGCACGCATTGAACTTGGCCCTGCATTGTAGGTGTCATCTAGCAACATGCCTCTATTGGGTAATTTTATTTGCTGTAATCGCCCCGTAACTCCTGCAAAACTTGCTAAATGTGGCAGTATTTCTTCAATACTAAACCCTACACTTTTACCTAAAGAAAAGCAGGTAACAATGCTAGCTAAAGCGTTATAAGCATTATGCTCACCTAGCATAGGCAGGGTTACAGAATAGGTTATTGTCTGGTAGCTAAATCTAAAGCTTAAGCTGGCCGCCTGTTGTTGATAGTCAAGTAGTCTAAAATCAGCTTGTTTTTCCTTACCAAAAGATATTATTTGCAAGGACCTTTCTTTAGCTTGCTTTTGCCAAAATTCAAAACCTGGCGAGTCAATGTTAAGTACAACGGTTCCACCAGATCTCATGCCGTTCATTATTTCTGCTTTAGCTTTTATAACTCCCTCAAGTGAACCAAACCCTTCTAGGTGCATTCCTGCAGCAAGCGTGATTAAGCTAACATCTGGGCTAGCTAAATTACTAACATAGTCTATTTCTTTTTGGTGGTTTGCTCCCATTTCAATCACTGCGTATTGATGCTGTTTTTCTAACAATAACAAGGTTCTTGGTACACCAAAATCATTGTTTAAATTACCATCTGTTGCCAGTACTTCTTTATTTGAAGTTATAGATGACAGCAGGTGGTGAACCATGTTTTTACAGGTAGTTTTGCCATTACTACCAGTAATAGCAACTAGTTTTTTTAAGTTTATTTGTTGGCGGTGCCACTTAGCAAACTGCCCTAAAGCAATTCTAGTATCAGCAACCTTTACAACTGGGCACTTTATATTAGTATCCTCAGAAGCTAAAACAACTACTGCACCATTTTGTAATGCTTGTTCTATAAACTGGTGCCCATCAAACTTTTTGCCCTTAATCGCTATATATAAAGCACCTTTTTGCAAGCTTTTGGTATCTGTAGAGATAGATGAAAAATTTACGGTAGTAGCTAGCGAAGCCACTATTTCACCATTAGTAGCAAAAACCAAATCTGCAATGTTCCACTTCATAGCGAACTCACCATTGCAAAATCGCTCATAGGATATTTTATGCCTTTTATATCTTGATAGTCTTCATGACCTTTACCTGCAATAACAACCACATCTGTGGCTTTAGCCTGTTGTATTGCTGTTTTTATTGCTTCACTACGATTATGTATGCAGCTTATTTGCTTAAAATCACTTGTTATGCCTGCCATAATGTCATCCATTATTTTTTGCGGGTTTTCATAGCGAGGGTTGTCATCTGTAACAATGATATGGTCGGCATATTTTGTTGCAACCTTACCCATTAATGGCCGTTTAGTTACATCTCTATCACCACCACAGCCAAATACCAACCACAATTTTTGTGTTGGGTTTACTAGGTGTAATCTAATAGCTTTTAAAATTGAATCTAAAGCATCTTCGCTATGGGCATAATCAATAATAATGGTAGGTTTAGTTGCTACTGTTTCCATTCGTCCAGATACAGGTCGTAAGTTTTTTAACTGGCTAATCAACTGCTCTTCAGTTATTCCCAAGCTATAACAAATACCTATCGAACATAATACATTCTCTAAATTAAACTGCCCAAATAGTTTTAATTTAACTGGAGTATCATTTATATCTGCACTAATACCCGTTTCTAAATACTGCACATTTGTTGCTGACAAAATAGCTTTTGCCATTATTCCATAAGAAATAACTGCCTGCACAGTCTGCATATTATTTAGTTTTCGACCCAAACAATCATCCAAATTAACTACCCAGTTTTTTGCCTGATAATCAGTAAATAACTGTTGTTTTGCTAATTTATAATTTGCAACACTGCCATGAAAGTCTAAATGATCGCTGGTAACTTGGGTTAAAGCTAGGGTAGTAAATTCTAAACCAGCAATTCTTCCCAAACTAATTGCATGAGATGAAACTTCCATTAATACCAAATTAACCTGCTTATCTCTAAACTCTGCAAGCTTACGATTAAGTGAGACAGTGTGCAAAGTAGTGTTACTAGTTTTTTCTAACTCACCAACAACACCATTACCAAGCGTACCAAGAATAGCAGTTTTAAAACATTTTTGGCTAAGTTGTGCGCTATAGTGGGCAACAGATGTTTTGCCATTTGTACCAGTAATCCCTACAAGCTTCATGCTTTTGCTAGGGTAGTCATAAAACCAAGTAGCCAAAGAAGCAAGCTTGCTGGCCAAGTCTGCAAGGTAAATGATTTGAACATTTTCTTGCTCACCAAAAAACTGTTTATCAGATAAAATCACCCCCCCCCCCCTTTTTTTTACCTGCTCTATATAATCAAGCCCGTGATTTTTATCACCTTGCAAAGCAATAAAAATACTATTACTTGTAACTTCTCTTGCATCAATATACAGGTCAACAATATCGGCATCAAAAGCTGAATGTTCAACATTCATATATTTACAAATACTAGATAGGCTTTTCATTAATGTTCACCTGTAGCAGAATTGTCAGGGGCAATGTTCTTTAAGCGTAAAACATCTTGCATCACACTTTTAAAAACTGGAGCAGCAACTAAACCACCGTAATAAACTCCTCGGCTAGGCTCATTAACCACAGTTGCCATTATATATTTGGGATTTGAGGCTGGGACAATTCCTACAAATAATGATACATATTGATTCTTTTCATAACCACCAGTTTTAGTTTTATGTACAGTACCAGTTTTGCCTGCTACCCTATAACCATCTACCTTAGCTTTTGGTGCGGTACCGCCTTTTTTGGTAGCAGCCTCGAGCATCTTCAAAACTTTATTAGCAACATCTTTTGAAATAACTTGTACTGGCTTTCCTTCTTCTTTTTGGTTAACTTTCTCTTCTATTTTTAATAAAGTTATGGGTTTAAGAACACCCTTATTTGTAAAAATAGTATAAGCGCGAGCTAACTGCATTAAATTAATATTAAACCCATAACCAAAAGAACTGTAAGCTTGATAAGCTTTTTGCCATTGCTCTGGAGGCTTAACAAAGTTCAAGTACTCACCTGGCAAAAACAATCCTAAATCCTGCCCAAAACCTGCATCTTCAAAAATTTGCCACTGTTGTTTAGCACTCATTTTAAGGGAAACCTTAGAAACACCAACATTACTAGATTTCTTTAAAATACCAGCGGCAGTTAAGTTACCATGATTTTTAGTATCCGTAATTTTTTGACCCTGAACCCTTGTAAAACCTGGCGAAGTATTAATCAACTCATTCTCAAGTAAAACCCCCAAGTCTAACGCTTTTGCGATAATAAAAGGTTTAATCGGAGAGCCTGGCTCAATTCTGTCCATAACCACTCTGTTTCTTAAACTTTGACCTGTTAATTGTTGGCGATTATTGGGATTAAAACCAGGCAAAGAAGCCATTGCCAATACTTCACCTGTTTTAGCATCTAAAATAACTGATTGTGCAGATAGTGCTCTATGCTGAACATAGCTTTCTTTTAACGAATGATAAAGTAGGTATTGAATATCGCCATCAATACTAAGAGTAAGCGAGCTGCCAGGTTTTGCCACCTGAATATCTTTTACAAATTCAATAACATGTCCCGCGCGGTCTTTAATAACCTGCTTTTTGCCATCTGTACCAGTTAACCAATCATTATAGGTTTTTTCTATCCCAGAAATTCCCTTCTCATCTATATTTGTAAAACCAATAGTTTGTCCATTTATTTCACTAGCTGGATAATAGCGCTTATAACTATTTTCAATACCTAAGCCTGCAACACCAATACCAGCTATTTTTTTTGAAACTCTAGGCAATACTACTCGTTTTAAATACATAAACCTCTTATTTTTCTTAGCCAATATTTTAGGGGTGAGTGTACTTTCTGATAGGTTTAATACACGCAACATTTGTCGATACTTTTGTAAGTTACTGTCAAAGTTTTTGTGCCATTTATCAAGTTCTATCGCAGGTATGTTTGGTTGCTCAAGTAATAGCTTTTTATACTGAAACTTCTTATCTAAGTAAAAAGAAATTATTTTAGGATCTATAGTAATCGCATCAATAGGGGTACTTAAAGCAAGTAAGTTACCGTTCCTGTCCAAAATATCTCCACGGGGAGCAGGTATTTTCAAGGTTCTTATTTGGCGTTTACTACCTTCAGAAACTAAAAAATCTGCCTGAATAATTTGTACCTGTACTGCTTTAAATACAATAACTGTAAAAAACAAACCAATAAGCATAAAAATTAAAAAATCTCTTTGTAAAAAAGAGTGCCTACTATTCAACATCGACCACTCCAGAAAAACCATGTAAATAGATAGTTTGAACTCTAGAAGATTGCTTAGAAACCCTAACCATTTTTAACCTATCTTTAGCTATCATTTCAACTCTAGACAAGGCAGTAAGATGGTGTTTTTCTAGCAGTAATTTGCCTTTTTCTTCGTGAAGAATCACGCGATTAAGAAGAGATATTGAGAATTCTGTTTCTAAATGACGAACCTTGTGCTGAACCTGCACAATAAGCACCCCACTTAAACAAATAATGCCCAACAAAAATAGCACAAAAAACACCTGCCAGTTATTAAGAATGTACTGGTAAGATTTAAGGGAAGATTGCACTACCATGTTAGGTTATTAAGATAACAAGTAACTAGTCAGCTTGTCGTCGTAAAAAAGACGGTATATCTAAATAGTCTGATCCAGAACCGTCTCCTGCTGACATCGCACCATTCACTACAATCTTAGGTCTAACAACATCTTGCTTGCTTGCTTTCGCTTTTTTAACAGGTTGTTGGGTTAATTCAAAAACTTCTGCTTTTTTAGCTTCGGCTTTTTCATCTGCTTTATTTGCAGCAACTGCACGCAAATTTGGTTTAACTAAGTCTGATTTTGAAATAATTCCGGCATCTAAACCTGTAGCAACAACGGTTACGCGTACCTCGTCCGTCATGTTCTCATCAATAGAAGTACCAATAATAACCTTAGCATCATCTGAGGCTACCTGATCAATAACATCACCAACATCATTAAATTCACCTAGGGTAAAGTCTAAGCCAGAAGTAATATTAACCAGTAATCCTCTAGCACCAGAAACAGCTACATCTTCCAACAACGGGTTTTCAATTGCTTTTTCTACAGCTTTAATTGCACGGTCTTCACCAGTTGCATAACCTACGCCCATCATCGCAACACCATGTTCAGACATAACCGTACGCAAATCTTTAAAATCCACATTAATTAGCCCAGGTCTAGTTACCAATTCAGAAATACCCTGTACCGCACCTTTTAATATTTCATTAGCATAATTAAATGCTTCAGCTAAAACAAAATCTCGTCCCAAAACTTTTAATAATTTTTCGTTAGGAACCGTGATTAAAGAATCTACATGTTCTGCCAATTCCTTTATTCCTGCTTCTGCTACTCTATCGCGTCGCTCAAACTTAAAAGGACTACTAACCACTCCAACCGTTAAAATCCCCATCTCACGAGCGGCTTGCGCAACTACTGGTGCTGAACCTGTACCAGTACCACCACCCATTCCAGCAGCAATAAATAACATATCAGCACCTTCAAGCGATTCTTTAACTTTATCTATATCTTGTTGTGCCGCTTCCATACCTTTTGAAGGATCTGCTCCAGCACCTAAACCATCTTTTCCTAGTTTAATACAAGTTTTAACACTTAGGTTTTTTAACGCTTGGATATCTGTATTAGCACAAATAAACTCTACTGACTCAACCTGAGACTTAACCATATATTCAACGGCATTACCACCACCGCCACCAAGACCAATGACCTTTATTACTGGCAAGCCAGCATTATCATTAAAAGTTTCTTTCATTTCAAACATGTTATACCCCTTATAACAATACAAATTTAAATTTTTTCTGCAATCCGCAAAACCGCACTTCTTGAACGAGGGTTTTGCTTACATTCTTCTTTTGACGGAAAAATTGGCTTGCCCATTCTTTTTAATACTGGCTCAACTACCTCTAACAAAATAGGTGAGTCTGGAAATAAGTCTTTAATCGTTGACTGGTCACGAATAAAGTTTTTTACAATTCTGTCTTCAAGGGAATGAAAGCTAATTGCCGACAAACGCCCTGTTACCGCCAAAACCTGTATTGATGCCTCTAATACAGTCTTTAAAACATCCAACTCCTTATTAACCGCTATCCGTATTGCCTGAAAACTACGGGTTGCTGGATGTTTATTTCTATCTATTCTTGGGGAAGCTTTTTTAACCACTTCCGCTAAATCTAGCGTTGTTTCGATTAAACCTTCATCCATAGCTTCTTTAATTTGTCTGGCTATTCTGCCAGAAAACTTTTCCTCGCCATACTGCCTCAAAACCTGAGCAAGAGTTTTTTCATCCACCTGCAGCAACCATTCTTTGGCACTTAAACCCTCTTCTGGGTTCATGCGCATATCCAATGGCCCAGAGCGCATAAAACTAAACCCTCTCGCTGCATCATCTAACTGCGGAGAGGACACGCCTAGGTCAATTAAAATTCCATCAACCTTTCCTAACCAACCTCTTTTTTCACAAAAAGAGACTAGCTGCTCAAAACTACCCTGTTCTATTGCAAAGTTAGCTTGTTTAAACTCTTGTTGAGCATAACTTATAGCCTGTGGATCTTGGTCTATTGCCAGCAACTTACCCGTGGTCAAAAGTTTTAAGATTTCTCTACTATGACCACCGCGTCCAAAAGTACAATCTATATAAATTCCATCTTCTTTTACATTAAGCCCGTCAACAGATTCCTTTAACAACACAGAAAAATGTACGCTTTGGCTATAACTCATTTTCCTACTCGGCCTACAAACTTAAATTAGCTAGGGACTCAGTCATATCCGCCGAAGAAACTGATCCCAACAGTTCTGGTCTAGAAGATGCCCATGCATTTTGCGACCAAAGCTCAAACTTATTACCCTGCCCCAGTAGAATTAAATTTTTCTCTAGCTTTGCATGATCTCTCAATAAGCTAGGTAGCAAAATCCTACCCTGTGCATCCATTTCTAACTCTGTTGCATGGCCTAGCAACAATCTTTGTACAAGCCTAGCTTGTGGATCCATATTCGGTAGTAACATTAGCTTTCTTTCAATCACTTCCCATTCATTTTTTGTATAGATAAGTAGGCAAGGGCTATGCAAGTCAATCGTTGCGATCAACTGTCTTTCACTAACCTTTTCAATTGACTCACGATAACGCTTAGGAATCGCCATACGACCCTTTGCGTCCATGTTAATTGAATTTATACCTCTAAAAAACAACATCGTTACCACTTTATTCCACTTTTCACCACTGAGCACCACTATATTCTACTAAATCGCCACTGTCAACCCTAAACAACTGATAAAAGCAAGGTTTTTAATAACTATGCAAAAAATAAAATCGTTTTTTTGTAGAGCAAGCATAAAATAAAAATGATAAAAATCAAAAGGATATATAAGTGTATAGAATAGTAAATTAACTATGTAAAATAAGACCAAGCAAAGACAGGTAAAAAAAGTCAATACAGATACTCTAGATAAAGAAAAATAATAAAGCACAATATAGAGTGGTTTTATGGATTTATGGAAACTAATGTGGAAAAAAGTGGAGTTTTTAAAAAGGGTTTAATTAAATAGTACTGGTGCAGTAAAAAGTGAAGTGGGCGTATAAGCCGGGTTCTGTTCCATTGCTGGCGACAATCATTCATCTGGAAGCATATCGCTATACTCCTCAAGCAACCTACCCGAAAACAAGGTGCGAGCAACACCCTGTTTGTACCTAAATACAAACCTGCTTTCCTATTTGGTCTTGCACCGAATGGGGTTTACCTTGCCACGAATCATTGCTGACCGTGCGGTGCGCTCTTACCGCACCCTTTCACCCTTACCAGTCGAAACTGGCGGTCTTCTCTCTGCTGCACTAGCCATCAGCTCACGCTGCCCAGCCGTTAGCTGGCATTCTGCTCTATGGTGCCCGGACTT
>CAZMHA010000043.1:0-12378 GCA_964565985.1 uncultured Piscirickettsiaceae bacterium
AGCACTTCATCTCCAGTCGGTGAATCAAAACCTATAACCAGACCTTCTTTCAGCTTCATTTCGCTAGGGAAGTCTGTTGTTTTCATGGTTTGAATGTTCTGGCTATCTGTTTGTCCATAAGCTTGGATTGGGCTAAGGTTAAACTTGGCAGAAGTTCCCTCTTCTAAACCAATAAATAATTCATCTAAACGGTTAATTAACTGTCCATCACCTACTACTAATTCTAATAGCTCTCCTTTTTCTGTTTTATCGACAGTAGTTCCATCTGCTAACTTTAAGTTAAAGCTTATTTTGAGGTGTGATTTTTCTGTTACTCTGCCAAGCTGTTTATTTTTCATCTAATATTCTTCCACTCTATTTCTTCCCTTTTCTTTGGCTTTGTAAAGTGCTTCATCTGCATATTTAAGTACTTCTTCTGGGGTCTCCTCATTGCTTTCTTTTTCTGCCAGCCCAAAACTAACTGTAACTTTTTGCTTACCTTTGTTATCAACATTTAAAACTAGGTTTTCAATATTGGCTCGTACTTCTTCTAAAGCACCCATTACTTCTTTCGCAGTTTTTTTGGGAAATACGACCGTGAACTCTTCGCCACCGTAGCGATATGAATTACCCGTAGAAATTTTTCCAAGTTCATTTGCAACCATTTTTAAAACTTTATCTCCAACATCATGCCCATAGGTGTCGTTAAATTTTTTAAAGTGATCTATGTCCATCATGGCAATAGAATATGTTTTACCTAATGATAAGAAGTATTCTAATAAAGCTCGCCTAGAACCAAGCCCTGTTAGTTGGTCTGTATAGGCTATTTTGTGTGAGTCAAAAATTATTGAGAGTACTATAAGTAGAGCAGATACAGAAGATAACCATGAAAAAACATAGGGTTCTTGTAGTTGGTTAAGACCAAAAACTAACAGCAGTAAAACAAAAATAATAGCTTTGTCAATTACATCTATTCGCTCTAAATATGCATTTCTAAGAACCATTAGTAGCCAGCTTAATATAATTGCTACAACAACTAATATCGGTAAATTTATTGCCTTTATGTCTGCACCAGTATTAAGCATTGCCACAAAGTTTATAGGTAAATTAACCATAAAATAATAAACGATAACTATCTGTATTAAAAAGACAATAGCTAAGGATAAATTATAAAAAGAGTTGTGAATACCTTTTTCTGGCAACCAGGCCCATAACATTAAGTTAATTGGTAGGAGCAGTGGTAATATCGCGGAAAGCATAACGGCAGAGACACTTATCGTTTCTACGGGTAGGTAATATGAACTTGCAAGGTTTAATATTCCTATTGTACCTAGTAACAAAATAGGTAAAAAACGGTTCATAAATAAACTAATAAACATGCCGAATATAATTATTAAGTAGGGTAAAAACTCTATCAGAGAAAGAATGTTTTTTGACCAGTTAGATATGTCTGCCGCATAAAAAACAGCTAAGGCACTTAATCCAAATAACCAAATATAATGCTTTGAATTAGACATGATTAGTTACTGCCAAATATAGAAAAGCTCTCTTTAGGCTTAATGCTACAAATAATTTTCCATTCCAAAACAAAATCACATGACTCTGTAATGCACTGTTCTTGATGTTTACCTAATTGACCTTTTTTGTAAGCATTTTTGGTTATAACATCAAAGCCCTTAGGACAAACTTGCCAAGCTTTATTTTTTAAGCTATTTGTAGTTAGTGAAAAAGGTGAATCATTGCCACTTTCGGTAAGAGTAAAGCTCTTTTTACCTATTTTTTTAGATACCACACTACTGCAACTACTAATAAATAATAAAACTGTCATTGCGAATATAATTTTATAAAACAATTTATAACACCTCTTCTTGTATGCCGATTTCTTGGATAATAAAACACATATTTGTACGCATTTTTTTGCCATTTACTAAGAAAGATGCTCCTTGCGAAAATTTATCATCTTGGTTTAGGCGAATACTTCCTTTTACCACTTTAATTAATTTACCTGAGTAACAACTGTATATCTCAATTTTTCTATCAAGCCCTATCCAGTCTGATTGAATATTTTTGGCACTGTTGGATATTTTTTCACAACCAGACATTAAAAATATCATACTAAATAATATTGTTGTAATAGCTAATTTCATTACTTATTTTTTCCATAAAATTATATAGGCATTTATTCTACCAAAAACACTAGCCTATACAGACTATAATATTACCCAAAATATAAATATAAGAACTTAAAGACATGGCTAAAAAATTTAGAATAGAAAAAGATAGTATAGGTGAGTTACAAGTTCCTGCTAATGCTTTATATGGGGTTCAAACTCAAAGAGCAATTGACAATTTTCCAATTAGCAACACTCCACTGCCAAATGTTTTCATTAAAGCTCTTGCCTATGTTAAATTTGCCTGTGCCGACTCTAACCTAGAACTTAAATTACTTAGTGATAAAAAAGCTGATGCGATTCAAACCGCTGCCAAGGAAATTATTATAGGTAACTACACGGAGCAGTTTCCAATAGATGTTTTTCAAACTGGTTCCGGCACTAGTACTAATATGAATATGAATGAGGTATTATCTAACCTTGCAAAAGATTTAACCGGCATACAAATCCATCCAAATGATGAAGTTAATATGTCACAAAGTTCAAATGATGTCATTCCCACCGCAATTCATGTTTCAGCCGCAATAGAATTAGAGGAAAAACTGCTGCCTGCTTTGCGTGATTTAGCTAGCACCATCGAAACTAAAGAACAAGAAGTTGCAGGAATAGTAAAAACTGGTAGAACACATTTAATGGATGCTACGCCAATTAAGTTATCTCAAGAACTATCTGCTTGGCGCCAACTAATTCAAGATAATATAGACAGGCTAGTTGATACCCAAAAAAGAATTCAAAAACTTCCTCAAGGTGGTACAGCAGTTGGTACGGGAATTAATGCTGATAAAAGATTTAGTGAGTTAGTAAGTGCAAATTTATCAACCATCACCTCTATTCCATTCGAGCCAATGCCTAATTTCTTTGTTGGTTTAAGCTCGCAAGATACTGCTCTAGAATTGAGTGGTCAGCTAAATGTTCTTGCATCTAGTCTAATGAAAATTTCTAACGATTTACGCTGGATGAATTCAGGCCCCTTAGCTGGTCTAGGCGAAATAAAACTACAAGCATTACAACCTGGAAGTTCTATTATGCCTGGTAAAGTTAACCCTGTCATTCCAGAGGCAGTATGTATGGTTGCGGCACAAATCATGGGTAATCATACCGCAATTACTGTTGGAGCCCAGTCTGGAAACTTTCAGCTAAATGTAATGCTACCAATGATTGCAAATAATTTATTACAGAGCCTTGAAATTGCCAGTAATGCCTCTATACAACTAGCACAACAAGCAATATCAACATTTACGGTTAATACGGGAAAGTTACAGGAAACCCTAGAGGTAAATCCTATTTTAGTAACCGCTTTAAATAGCGTTGTGGGTTATGAGATGGGTGCGGCAATTGCCAAAAAAGCTTACCAAACTAATAAACCAGTGCTTGAAATAGCACAAGAATTAACCGATTTAGATAAAGATACGCTAAAAAAATACTTAAACCCAAGCCTTCTTACAGAAGGTGGCAACCCCAAAATATAAGGATATAAAAGTGGCTGTTATTAACTTAAAAACTGAAGAATTTGAAAAAACTATCGAAGCAAATAAAATGGTCGTTCTAGACTTTTGGGCATCTTGGTGTGGACCTTGCACTCAATTTGCACCTACCTTTGAAAAGGTATCTGAAGAATATCCTGACATTGTTTTTGCTAAGGTAAATGTTGAAGAAGAACAAGATTTGGCAGGAATGTTTCAAGTAAGATCAATTCCAACATTAGCATTTATGCGGGATAAGATTGTAATCTTCTCAAACCCTGGAGTATTACCAGAAAGTAACTTTAAAGATGCTATAAAACAACTGGTTGACTTAGACATGGAACAGGTACACAAAGATTTAGCAAAGGAACAAGAGAAACAAAACGAAGAAAAATAAGACGCTAAACATATAGAGTTACAGGAGGCTCTTCTGCAAGCCTTCTTACTAAATCATGGGAACTAACAACTCCTAAAAGTTTTGATTTTTCATTTACAATCAAAATGCAACCTACCGAAAACTCCGCCATTACTAAAGCAGCTCTTCTTATGTCAGTTTTTAAAAGTGTTGAAAACACCTTTGGGCTCATTAACTCTCTTACTAATTTAATTTTACTAGCTTCTAATAACCCCTCGTCATTAACTACCAATTTTTTTAGGATATCTCTACTGGAAATTAAACCTATTAAATCTTCATCTTGACTATAAACAGGCAGGTGATTAATGTTATATTTAGTCATTAGTTTCCAAGCTTGCTCCACAGTTTCACTAGCAAGGATAGTAACGACTTCTCTAGTCATAATCTCTTCAACGGCGACAACTATACTGCCATGCTCAGGTTTTTTATTTTCTGTATATTTTTTAATTGCTTCAGAATTTGAATTTTTCTGGTAATCTTTTATATTAAAAGCTGCCTTTTCATTATCTGACTCTCCTACGGGGTTGTCTGACTTGCTTTTGGCAACTCTCATAGTGTTCAACTTTAAGTTAGTTGCCGAAATAGACTTTTGACCTTCTGGGGAATATACGATAAACATAACTTTCTCAATCCAAAATTATTGGTATAATTACGCCTTAATTTTAATCTAATTTAAAAAAAAGGACAAATTTAATGTCAGTATTAGTTACCAAACAAGCACCAGACTTTACCTCATCGGCAGTATTAGCGGATGGATCAATCGTAGATGATTTTAATTTAAAGTCTCATATTAAAGGAAAATACGCAGTTGTCTTCTTTTATCCGCTAGATTTTACTTTCGTTTGTCCTTCAGAAATTTTAGCATTTGACCACCGTGTAGATAAATTTAAAGAACTTAACTGTGAAGTAGTTGGTATTTCTGTTGATTCACAATATACACATAATGCATGGCGTAATACGCCAGTAAATGAGGGTGGTTTAGGAGCCGTTAAATTCCCACTAGTAGCAGATTTAGGCAGTTCAATTATGGAAGCTTACGGAATAGTTCACCCTGCTAATATTGCTTTGCGTGGTGCATTCTTAATCGATTTAAACGGTGTTGTTCGCCATCAAGTTGTTAATGACCTTCCTCTTGGTCGTAATGTTGATGAAATGGTTAGAACTCTTGAAGCATTGCAATTCCACGAAGAAGTTGGTGAAGTTTGCCCTGCTGGTTGGAACAAAGGTGACGATGGTATGAAAGATACTCCAGATGGTGTTGCAAAATATCTAGAGAAAAATTCTGATAAACTTTAATATCAACTATTAAAAAGTTGTTTATTCAGCTTTTTAAGGTGACTTTGAATGACCGTAATTATAATTTCACTGAAAAAATGTGCGGTTATTTAGCGTTTCCTTAACTTCTTTTTATGAAAACAATACTCTTAAAATATCAAAACCTACTGAATAAAAATCTTGCTAATTTTCTAGAAGACCATGTTCAAGGCTATGATAAATCCTTATCAGAAGCTGTTAAATATTCCACCCTAAATCAAGGTAAAAGAATTCGTCCGGCCTTAATTTATGGTTTTGGAAATGCTCTTAATGTTTCGTTAAACAACCTCAACTCTGCTGCTATCGCAATAGAGCTTATTCATAGTTATTCACTGGTTCATGATGACTTACCAGCTATGGATAATGATGATTTAAGGAGAGGCGAGCCTACTTGTCATATTAAATATTCTGAAGCAACGGCTATTTTAGTTGGTGATGCTCAACAATCTTTGGCTTATGAATGTCTTGCCAATGATACATCTATTAATAACTCTATAAAAATAAAACTTATTCAACTACTTAGCCAAGCAAGTGGTTTACAAGGCATGATTGGTGGCCAATATATAGATATTAAATCTGCCGGCAACTTTCCAGAAAAACAGCAACTAAAAAAAATGCATCAGATGAAAACTGGAGCCTTAATTAAGGCTGCCATTCTAATGGGCTCTTGCCAAAGTGATAGATATGATGATATTTATCCTGAACTAATAAATTTTTCAGACAATATAGGTTTAGCGTTTCAAGTACATGATGATATATTAGATATAGAGTCGAACACAAAAACACTTGGCAAACCTGTTCATAGTGATTTGGACAATGACAAGGCAACCTACCCAAAACTAATGGGTTTAAAGCAAGCCAAAGAATATAGAGAAGAGTTGATTAATAATGCTTTACAAGCATTAAATAACTGCCAAATAAACAGCAATTTCCTAACAAAACTAACCTTATACATTAGCCAAAGAGTTAAATAAGGTATAATTTTTCTTAATCTTTACTTAAATAATTAAAAAATATGTCTCAACAATTTATACTAAAAACACTATTAGATTTTGCATCAGCTCACAGACTAGTTGGCTACGATGGAGACTGTGCAAAACTGCATGGCCATAATTGGAAAATTGAAGTTGAAGTAATAGGCTCAAAACTTAACAGTATTGGTATGGTAATAGACTTTAAAAAAATAAAAAAACATGCTAAAAAAGTTATTGCAGAACTTGACCATAGTTACCTAAATGATCATCCTTATTTTGCTAACACCAATCCTACCGCAGAAAATATTGCTCAATATATTTATCAGGCAATACAATCAAAAATAGAAAAAAAAACTGTAAAAATGCATCGCTTAACTGTTTGGGAAAATGACCGTAACTGCGTTATTTATAGCGAATAAAACATGATCGAATTTAGCAATATAGAACTTATTATTTATAGTGGTGTTTTTGGGTTATTAATTGGTAGTTTTATTTCCATGCTTACTTGGCGGTTACCAAGAATAATGGACCTAGAGGCAGACCAACAATTAAAACAAATATCAACCTCTAGATCTTACTGTCCTAGCTGCAAAACTAACCTAAATTGGCAACAACTTTTTCCTGTTTTAAGTTGGATAATGGCAAAGGCTCGTTGTAAAAATTGCAATGCAAAAATTTCTATTCGTTATCCCTTGATAGAAATCCTAACGATGTTGCTAACTATTTATATAGCTATGGTGTTTGGTTTTACCCTAACTGGTTTTTTTGCTTTAGTTTTTAGCTACTTCTTAATGACCATTGTAGTTATAGATATAGAACACCAACTAATTTTAGATAAACTTAGCTTGCCGCTAATGTGGCTTGGTTTATTGTTTAGCTTAGAGGGAAGCTTTACCACTCCTGAAGAATCCATTATAGGAGCCGCATCTGGTTATATGTTGCTATGGGTAATTTATTATGCTTTTAAAATAGTAACGGGTAAAGAAGGCATGGGATTTGGAGATTTTAAACTGCTTGCTGCTTTAGGGGCCTGGTTTGGTTTATCTGCCCTTCCACAAATAATACTTATTGCATCAATTAGCAGCATAATAGTTGCTATTATTTTAGCATTGATTAAGTTTAAAGATATAAACTCCGCCCAGCCATTTGGGCCTTTTTTAGCTATTGCAGGATTAGTTACTTTAACTTTAGGAATAATATTTTAAGAGTTAACATACTTTAAAACAGAGTTTTTACCCCCCCCCCTTAAATTTATAAGAACAATTTAAGAGCCTAAGTCAGCTTCTATTACTTCACATATTTCTGTGTATTTAAGGTCATTAGACTTAACAAAATCCATTACATATTTATACATGCCAGCATTTTCTGCCTCTAATTTAGAGTCCAGAATTAAACATTTTTGTCCCTGATATAATTCAGGATGAAGATAGTCAGAGTATACTAACCTTTGAATTTTATAAGTTGCCATCATTGATGCAACTCTATCTATCCAATCACTAGGACGAAACTTGTTCCCCTCATTAGTATAGCCTTCAATGATATATTTACAGCCCATTTATCCTCCTCAAAATGTGAGACCTTTGTACAAGTTAGTCGCTAGTGTAAAATTATATCTAATTTTAATCCGTGAATAATCTTGGCAAAGGTCTCTATATAAATCAACAAGCTATTTTAACATATAAGCACTTTAGCAGATACTTAAAAAAGCTACTTATGTTAAAATTACCCGCAAAAATTAACTCGAGATAAAAATGAGCCAGCTACAAGAAACCGATGATTTAAAAATAAAAAAGATTACCCAAGTAAGTGCCCCAGAAGTACTGCATGAACTTTTTCCTATTAGTGATAGTGCAAGTAAGATAATTAGTGAAACTCGCCGAGCAATTCAAAATATTTTAAATAATAATGATGACCGTATTTTAGTGGTAATTGGCCCCTGCTCAATCCATGACCCAGAAGCAGCAAGAGACTACGCCGCTAAGTTAAGACCTGTTATTAAACAGTATAAAAAAGAACTACTTATCGTAATGCGCGTTTACTTTGAAAAGCCCAGAACAACCGTAGGGTGGAAGGGTTTAATTAATGATCCTAATTTAGATAATTCATTTGAAATAAATAAAGGGCTAAGAGAAGCTCGTTCATTATTACTTGACATTAATGAACAAGGAATTCCCTGTGCAACAGAATTTCTTGATTTAATTTCTCCACAATATGTGGCTGATTTAATTTCATGGGGTGCTATCGGTGCTAGAACCACAGAAAGCCAAGGACATAGAGAACTAGCTTCAGGAATTTCTTGCCCAATAGGATTTAAAAATGGTACTGATGGAGGTTTAAAAATAGCTGCAGATGCTATTTCGTCAGCAAACAATCCGCACATATTTATGTCACTTACTAAGCAAGGTCATTCGGCAATATTTTCCACCACAGGTAACCATGATTGTCATGTTATTTTGCGTGGCGGGAATGATGGCCCTAACTATAGTAGTAAACATGTCAAATTAGCCGTTACAAAGCTAACCCAGTCTAATGTTCAAACTAAGATAATGGTTGATTGCAGCCATGCAAACAGTAGTAAACAACACAAAAACCAATTGATAGTTGCCGAGTCTATTAAACAACAGCTTAGCAGTGGTGAACAAAATATAATGGGTGCAATGGTAGAGAGTAATCTAGTAGAAGGCAGGCAAGACATAGTGCCAGGCAAAGAACTTACCTATGGACAAAGTATTACCGATTCTTGTATTAATTGGGACGATAGTCTTGATGCACTAAAACTACTAGCAGATGGCGTAATTGCTAGGAGAAATGGTTAAATCCACCTAGCTCTTTAAGGTTTAATTCATTAAGTTTTTTTTGTACATTACTATGCTTTGAAGTGATTTTTACCCCCCCCCCCCCTATTATCTTACCAATACAGGTTGTACCAAGGTTTTTTAAACTACTTACTTTATCTGCGGAGATAGTAAAGCAAAGTTCATAGTCATCTCCACAAGTTAGCGGAAAGATAATCTCCTTAGTTGTGTCAATATAGTGTTGAACCTCACTAGAGAGAGGAATGGCATCATAGTCAATAACTGCACCTACTGATGATGCTTCTAAAATATGGTTTAAATCTACTAATAATCCATCAGATATATCAATACAGCTATTTACTAAACTTGATAACTCCAAACCTAATTTAACCCTTGGTTCAGGCATGTTTAATTTATTAATACTATTTTTATAATCAGTAGACCCTATATTCTTTAAGCCAACGCCACCATCTCCAATAGAGCCAGAAACAAAGATTAAATCGCCTTTTTTGGCGCCACTTCTTAACATTGCCTGTTGAGAATCAAGCCAGCCATGAGCGGTAATTGTAATACTCAAAATAGCAGATTTTGTTGTATCTCCGCCAATAAGAGACAAGTTATATTTGTCTGCTAATGTTTTTAATCCTTTAGAAAAATCGCTTAACCATTGATTATTATTCAGCTCATTAGGCAAGCTTAACGCTAGAGAAAAGAACGCTGGCTCTGCTCCCATCGCAGCCAAGTCACTTAAATTAACCGCTAAAGATTTCCATGCAATAGCATAGGCAGGGGTGTTTTTAGGAAAGTGTACATCAATAATGGAGGAGTCTGTAACCACAACTAGTTGTTTAAGGGGGGGGGGGGTAATAATGGCTCCATCATCACCAATTCCTAAATCAATATTTTTAGAACTCTCTGTTAAGGTTTTAAAATATTGCTCAATAATAGAAAACTCTGTTGCCATGCTACTTTAACTAGCTATTTCTGTAGCTCTTAGGTTCTTTGCAACCTTGTCGAGAATACCATTAATGTACTTATGGCTTGCTTCTGCACCAAAACTTTTAGCAAGTTCTACTGCTTCATCAAGTACAGATTTATACGGAACAGATAAGGAGTGTTTTAATTCATAAGTACCAATTCTTAAAATAGCTTTTTCAATAGGATCTATCATTGCCACCTTACGGTCTAAGAACTCTGCATAAAGTAAATCTAGCTCTTCATGTTCTGCAGATATATCATTCACTAGGTCATTAAATAGTTCTAAATCTAAATTGGATAATCTATTATCTTCATTAAATTGTTTAACTATTTTATGTATATCCGAGGCATTAACTTGCCACTGGTACAATGCTTGTAGAGCCGTTCTTCTTGCTTGTGATCGTGGGGTTATTTGTGTATTATCCTCAGGGACTTCTTCTCCCTGACCTGGTTTAATATCTTTTAATTGCATCATTTTAGTTTAAAGTTGCTTTAGTACATTAACCGTTTCAATTGCGGCTAAAGTACATTCTTCACCTTTATTGCCCGCTTTAGTTCCTGCTCTTTCTATTGCTTGGTCAATGGTATCAACCGTTAAAACACCAAAAGAAACTGGTACGCCAGATTTTAATGCAACCTGCCCTATGCCTTTAACACATTCGCCAGCTACATATTCAAAGTGTGGAGTACCACCTCTAATAACGGCTCCTAGTGCAACAATAGCATCGTACTTTCCTGAGTCTGCCATTTTTTGTGCAACTAGTGGAATTTCAAATGCACCGGGAACCATTACTTGTTCAATATTTTTTTCACTACCACCATGACGAACAATTGTATCAATTGCTCCTTTTACTAGGCTATCTACAATAAAGCTATTAAAACGCCCTACTAATAAACCAATCTTCATACCTTCAGCAGTTAAATTACCTTCAATAATTTTCATTTTACAATTCCTTTTTAATATATTCTGTTACTTCTAGACCAAAACCACTTAATCCTATCATTTTACTTTCTGAACCAATTACTTTCAATTTAGACAGCCCTAAATCTGAAATTATTTGTGCTCCTAAACCATAGGTTTTAGCATCATCTTCTGCTTTAGTTTCAGGTGTTATTATTCCACGATCAGCCATTTGCAGAGATTGTATTTTATCAAGTATATCAGCACCTTCTTGGTTTTTTCTAAGTACCACAACAGCACCAGAACCGATTTTTGCAACTTGCTGCATCGCCGAACGTAATGACCACTTACATTCTTCACGCTCTGAGCCAAACATATCACACATAGTATCAGACATATGAACACGCACAGCGGTTGCACAATCTGAAGAAATATTTCCAAAGGTTAATGCAAAGTGAGCATGATGTTCAATCACATCTTCATAACCAATTAATGTAAACTCGCCAAATTCAGTTGGTAATTTACATTGTGATACACGTTCAATCGTTTTTTCATTTTGCAGTTTGTATTCGATTAAATCAGCAATTGTGCCAATTTTCAAGTCATGTTGTTTTGCATAGTCTTCAAGATCATCACGTCGTGCCATCGAGCCATCTTCATTCATAATTTCGACGATAACAGAAGCTGGTTCAAGACCTGCTAATTTTGCAAGATCGCAACCTGCTTCGGTATGCCCTGCACGCATTAAAACGCCACCAGGTCTTGCCATAAGAGGGAAAATATGACCCGGTGTTACAATATCTTGAGGAGTTGCATCTTTAGCAACTGCCGCTTGAACCGTAACCGCTCTGTCCCCTGCTGAAATTCCTGTTGTCACCCCTTTTGCAGCCTCAATCGAAACCGTGAAAGGCGTACCATGTGGGTCTTGATTATCAACAACCATCATCGGTAGATGTAATTGATTACAACGCTCTTTAGTCATGGTAAGGCAAATTAATCCTCTGCCATATTTTGCCATAAAGTTTATATCTTCAGCACTACAGGTAACGGCTGGTACTAGTAAATCACCTTCATTCTCACGATCTTCATCATCCATGAGAATAACCATCTTGCCCTGCTTATAATCTTCAATTAATTCTTCTATTGAGTTTAGTTGCATAATTATTTTAAAACCTATATGAATCCATTTTCTACTAATTTTTCTTTGGTTAAAGAATTTTTAGGCCTTTCTTGTTCAAAATTGTGCATTCTTTCTAAATATCTTGCCAAAAGATCTACTTCTAAATTAACTTTGCTACCGATAACTAAATCACCGATGCTCGTCTCTTGTTTGGTATGGGGCACAATATTAACATCAAACACATCTCGTTCAACAGTATTTACCGTCA
>CAZMHA010000044.1:0-11820 GCA_964565985.1 uncultured Piscirickettsiaceae bacterium
TTGTAAGATGTTGGAGCATTTGTTGTTCTAATATTTTTTTAGGGGGGGGGGGGGTGAAATCTGCTAATTGGGTCATTTGCATGCCCTCTAATCCACATGGGTTTATTTGTTTAAATGGTGATAAATCCATATCTATATTGATTGCTAAGCCATGGTAACTGCGAAATTTTTTAATTTTTAGTCCTAAGGAGGCTATTTTTTTATCATCAATATATACTCCTGGTGCATCATCCCTAGCTTTAGCTTGTAAATCAAAGTCGGCAAGGAAGTTTATTATGGCCTGTTCCATAATATGCACCAGTTCTTTTATACCTAAAGATGCTCTTTTTAAATCAATAAGTAGATAAATAATAAGTTGCCCTTCGCCATGATAAGTAACTTGCCCGCCTCTATCTGTTTGCACCACTTTTATTTTTGGGGAGAGTAGGTGGTGTTTTTTACCGTTTAAGCCTTGAGTAAAAACAGCAGGGTGTTCTACAAGCCATATTTCATCTAGAGTTTTGTCCGTACGGTTAGCAGTAAATAATTGCATGTCTTTAAATACATCAATGTATGCTCGAGTGCCAAGAAGTTTTATGGGCATAGTTATTTAGAGCTTCTTTAAAGAGTCATTAATACTTCAGGGTGTTCTTTTAGTTCACCATAGATTCCGTGAACTTGTTCAATGCAGGTTGCATGAAACTGAATATTGACAGAAATAAAACTTTTCTTTTTTGAATTGTTAAGGGAAATGTTATCTTGAGTTATATCTGGCGCAAATTTTTTGGTTATTTCAAAAACAGTATCGATAAATGTATCCGAAACTTTACCCATAGCTTTTAGTTTGTAATCACAAGGAAACTTAATCAGCGTTTCTGGAGTATGTAAGTCTTTGGTCATTTTGCTAGTTCTTTTATGGTTTCGGCAAATAATCCATTAACTTTTTTCCACATAGTGCCAGTTATTCCAGCACCAACTTTTTTACCATTAAGCTCACAAACTGGTAGAGCATTTTTGGTTGAGCTAGTTAGCCAAATCTCGTCAGCTTGTTCTAAATCTGCAAGAGTTAATTGCGTTTCTTTTAATTCAATTTGATTATTCTCAGCAATTTTTTCTACAACCAAACGGGTAATTCCTGGCAAGATGTTATTGCTAGTGGGGGGGGTGAATAGTACATCGTCTTTAACTATAAATACATTACTTGCAGTGCCTTCTAAAACTTTGCCATTTGGAGATATTAATATCGCATCATCTGCATTTTGGTTTTTTGCGGCTAGTTTCATCATTACATTTGGCAGTAGGGTAATTGCTTTAATATCACACCTTAACCAACGAATATCTTCAAGAGTAATGACTTTTATCCCCTGCTTAATAATATTTTTATCAAGAGAGTGTAATGGGTTAGTGTAGGCATAAATAGTTGGCACAAGACACTCGTCAGGCATATGGTTGCGCACCATTTGTACACCACGAGTAACTTGTAAATATAAAAACTGGTTGTCCCAAGGATGTTGGTCAACTAAGTTTTGCAGTATGTTTTGCCATTCTTCTTTGGTAAGAGGGTTGGCAACAGATATTGCTTGTAAACTGTTTTGTAGCCTCGTAAAGTGGGCATCAAACTCAAACATTTTTTTATTAAAAACTGGTATAACTTCGTAAACGCCGTCCCCGAATAAAAAACCTCTATCTTGCGTTGATATGACAGCTTCTTCTATGGGTAAAAGATGTCCGTTAAGATAGGCGGTTTGTTTCATGCTATAAACCTATTGCAGATAGGATTGATACGGCTAGTTTTTTTATTTGGTCAAATATTTTCTTAAAAAATGAACCTTCTTCAATATCATCTAAAGCAGTTAAAGAGCGTTCAGACAAGGTCTCACCATTTAGGGAGACAAGTATCGTTCCTAAATTTTGACCTTTAGATAATTTTGCGGTTATGTTTGGTTGAATGTTTGTTTCAATTTTAATTTTTTTGTATTGCCCGCGTGGAATGGTGACATATAAATCTTCGGTTAAACCAAGGCCAACAGTATCTTTTTGACCTTCCCATACTCTTGCATCGTCTAGCCTTTGGTTTTTGTCGTATAGCTTATGTGTTTCAAAAAAGCGGAAACCATAATTAAGTATTTTCTGGCTTTCTTTAACTCGTTCTTTGGCACTATTTGTACCAAGGACAATTGAAATAATGCGCATATCATTACGAATAGCAGAAGCAACTAAGCAATAACCTGCTGAATTAGTATGACCAGTTTTTAGTCCATCTACAGAATTGTCTTGCCATAAAAGCTTGTTACGATTGTATTGGGTAATGCCATTAAAAGTGAATTTTTTGTGTGAGTACCATTTGTATTCTTCTGGAAAGTAATAGATAAGAGCTCTTGTTAATTTAGCTAAGTCTGCAGCCGTTGTATAATGTTTTTTATGAGGTAGTCCCGTAGCATTCATATAGTGCGTGCCAGTCATGCCTAATTTAGCTGCATAATTATTCATTAGTTCTGCAAATACTTCTTCACTACCTGCTATATGCTCGGCAAGTGCAACACTAGCATCATTTCCAGATTGAATAACCATGCCTTTAATTAAATCACCAACACTTACTTTTTTACCAACTTCAATAAACATTTTAGAACCAGGCATTCTCCAAGCTTTTTTGGAAATTGTAACAGGGTCTGTAAGTAGTATATTGCCATTTTTTATTTCATTTATAACTACATAGCCAGTCATTATTTTAGTTAAACTGGCAGGTTCAATCTTTTTATCAGCATTTTTAGATGCTATTAAATTACCACTATTAAAATCAAGCAATAAATAAGAGTTAGCAGTAGATTTAGGTGCTGATGGCACAATGCTCGTTGGTGTTGGCAAAGGCGATGAAATAGCCGAGGAGCTAAAAATAACAGAGCTTAATAAAATGGCAAAAGTAGATAAGTAAATCGGGCGTAATAAATTAGTCATTAGTGTATCTTTTCTTTAAAATTAATATGGCATAATTTAACACAAATTAGTATAGAGATTAAACTTTTAACAAGCCTTTGTGAGTATGTATTGACATCAATATGCCAAAGCTAATCATAAGGGTTACTAAAGAACTTCCCCCGTAGCTAATAAGGGGAAGGGGTAAACCAACAACAGGTAATAGACCACTAACCATACCTATGTTGATAAAAACATAAATAAATAGAGTCATTGTTAAGCTAGCCGCAACTAATCTTGAAAAATTGTCCTGTGCCTGTGAAGCAATATAAAGCCCGCGAGCGATAATAAACAAATAAGTGCTTAATAGTAAAAATACTCCGACTAGCCCGAACTCTTCAGCTAAAACAGAAAAAATAAAGTCGGTAGTTGATTCTGGTAAGAACTCTAAATGAGCTTGAGTGCTTCCCATATAGCCTTTGCCATCGAAGCCACCTGAACCAATGGCTATTTTTGATTGAATGATATGATAGCCACTGCCAAGAGGGTCCGACTCTGGGTTTAAGAAAGTTAATACCCTTTGCTTTTGATAAGAGTGCATATAAAAATTCCATAATATAGGCAAGCTAGCAGTAACTAAAGTTAAAGCGACAAGTATTAGTTTCCACGATAATCCAGCAAAGAAAATAATAAATAATCCACTCATGGCGATAAGGATAGAAGTTCCAAGATCAGGTTGAACTACGATTAGACTTGCGGTAAATAAAACAATCAATATACCAACAAAAATCTTTTTTTTTGGTGGTGGTAGGGTATTATGTGTGAATAACCACGCGATAGTTATAGGTAAAGCAAGTTTCATTATTTCAGATGGTTGAATGTGAATAAAGCCTAAATCAAGCCATCTTTTAGCCCCCTTACCAACTTCCCCAAATAGTAATACAGAAATTAGCATTAATATACCTACGGCAAATACCCAAGGAGTATACACTCTCATTAAGTTAGGAGGTATTTGAGCAAAAATAAAGAGAAGAATTAGAGCTAGCCCAACTCGCATTAAGTGACTCTTTAGAACGGCTTCACTACCATTTGATGCACTAAAAATAATTAAAGAAGATGTTAGGATTAGTAAAAATATTCCTAGCAACAACCAGCCATCTAAATGAAAGGTAGCAAAAAGGCCACTATTTTTTCTATATGATGCGCGTTGTCTAGTGTCTAGTTCTATTTTCATCGTTTTTTTGCTTATCTAAATAATAATTTACAATATCAACTGCTAAAGATGCTGCCTTGATGGTAGCATTTTCAATAATAATGGTTACGGCTATTTTGGGTTTTTTAATTGGAGAGAATCCAATAAATAAAGAGTGATCTCTTAGACTATTTTTTACATTTTCTGCATCATAAGACTCCTCTTTACCTATGCTGAATACTTGAGATGTGCCTGTTTTTCCTGCCATAGAATATTTTAGTCTAGCACCATAGGTTCTTGCAGTTCCTTTTTTACCAACCATTACTTTTTTCATGGATGAAATAATACGATTCCAATTGCGAATATGTTTAATCGGTATTTGCGTTCCCTGCCCAGTAATACCGCCTTTTAATAGGTGTGGGGTTATTGACTTACCTCGATTAGCAAGGGTAGAAGTAGCTTTAATTAATTGTAAAGGTGTTGCTAAAAAGTATCCTTGCCCTATGGCAGCAATAATTGTTTCACCCTTAAACCATGCCTTATGTTTTACGGCTCTTTTCCATTGCTTGGAAGGCAAAATACCAATGGATTCTCCCCTTAAATCGATGCCTGTTTTATGCCCAAAACCAAAAGGGTATAGATAATCATGAATGTTCTGTATACCAAGCTTAAGTGCTAGTTTATAAAAGTAAGTATCACATGATTCTTCTATTGCAGAAGACATATTAACTTCACCATGCCCCCATTTTTTCCAATCTCTATATTTATGACCCATAAACTCAAAATAACCAGGGTCCTTTATTTTTTTGTAAAAAGGAATAAGGCTTTTTTCTAAAGCGGCTAGACCAACAAAGGGTTTTATTGTAGAAGCAGGCGGATATTGTCCATTTAAAACTCTATTTATTAAAGGTCTGGCAGGATTTTTAAGTAATTTTGAATAGTTTTTTTGGCTTATGCCATCAATAAATAAATTGGGGTCATATCCTGGTGAGCTTACATAGGCAAGGATTTCACCAGAGCGAGGCTCTGTTACAATAACGGCAGCTCTTTTTCCAGCTAGATAGTTTTCAATAAACTGTTGTAATTTAATATCAATAGTTAGCTGAATGTCTTTGCCAGGCATAGCTGGAGAAGTATCAAGTTTGCGGATAATTTTTCCTCTAGCATTAGTTTCAACCTGTTGAATTCCTGATGAGCCATGCAATAGGTTTTCATATTGCTTCTCTATGCCCAACTTGCCAATAACATCTATCCCTTGGTAATCCTTTTTATTAAGCCTTTTATACTCTTGTTGGTTTATTCTGCCAACATAACCAAGAGCATGTGCCGCTAGTTTCCCAAAAGGGTATATGCGTTTTTGTGTAGCTTTTAAATTAATTCCTGGCAGTTTATAGCTATTTATAGAAAAGATAGCGGCTTCTTTTTCGGTAAGTGAATATGGAAGTTGTATGGGTTTGTACTTATTAACATATTTGATTTTTTTAATAAACTTAGCTATGGTTCTTTCAGGTATCTTAGGTAGTATTTTTTTTAGAGATTTAAAAGTTTTTTTTCTATCGATTAAATCTTTTTTAACAAATGAGAGAACAAATATAGGGCGATTATCAGCCATAAGAACATTGTTTCTGTCATATATTTTTCCTCTGGTAGGAGTGGTAGCAAATAAAGATATTCTATTACCATCAGACAATGACTGATACTGTTGGAAGCTTGTTATTTGTAAGTATATCATTCTTCCAAAAAGTATAGAAAACAAAATTAATACCAGTAAAAGGGCATATAGCAAACGAGATTGAAATAGCTTTTTTTGTATGTGGAATTCTTGCTGAGAAGCTTGTCTGTGCTGGTGCAACATGGCAGTTAACGAGCCGATTTAATTGTTAAATAGCGCATAGTTTTAAATAATATAGGCCAAACTAACAATGCAGATATCGGTGATAGCCAGTAAAGAAGTTGCCCATTTTCTAAACTGGGATTGAAGGATAAAAAGCTAAAAATTTGAAAGAAGTAAAGGTATAAAATAATTATGCTAGTTTGTTGCCATAGTGGGTAGTTTTTGAAGCCATTTCTGGTCCTTAGAACAAGTAATGTAATTATTATGAATATAAGAGAGTGAGAGCCAAGAAGGGTGTTTAAATAAGTATCCATAACTATACCCAAAATAAAGGCAGTAAAAAGATGAGTTTCAGTAAGTAGTTGAGTTATCCAAAAAATTAACATCAATAGGGTTAAAGATGAAATAAGGTGAATACCTAAGCTAATATTTAGTGTAGCGTCAATAATAAATGCGGAAATGTAACTAATAATAACTAGCCACTTTACCTGCTTAAATTTTAAAGCAATAAACTGGTCATTCATTTTTATTGCTTCCCTTAGTAGGTTTAGATAAAACCAACACTTTTTCTGCTTGAGTTATTTGTGCAATTGGTTCGGCAATAATTCTAAGGTAAGCTTGATCTTTTAAAAGTTCAACTTTTGTTATTATTGCAACTGGGTAGCCTTTTGGATAAACATTGGCAAGACCTGAAGTTTCAATCAAATCGCCAATTTTTACAGAACTAGAATTAGATATGAACTGTAAGTAGAGAGTATTTTCATACAGACCTTTTAAAATACCCCGTTGCCCTGTTCTTTGAATGCGTACTGGCACCTGTACTTCAGCATCTGTTATCATTTGCACCTTGGCGGTGTATGGAGTGGTTAAGGTTGTTATTCCTAGCAAGCCATAAGCATCTATAACAGCTTGGTTTTCTTCTATGCCATCTAGATAACCCTTGTTAATGGTCAAGTAATAAGAGTAGGGGGATATATTATAGGAAGAAATGTTGGCTATTTGAATGTTAGATTTATTAAGTTGGCTGGCTCTACCTAATAGAGTATCTAGTCTGGACACCTCAATTTCTAATTTATTAAGTTGTTGCTGTTTGGCTTTTAATAGAAAGTTTTCTGTTTTTAAGTCGCTGTTGTTCTTTTTTAATTCTTCAATTGTTTTAAAGTCTTGCTGAAAGTATTGATAGGTATCATTTGGTAATCTGGCAATTTTTTCAATTGGTTCTATGGTGGTGAGTAATAGTCCCCTAAAATTGTGGAGCAGGGAACTATAGTGATCTATAATCATTAAACTAATACATAAAATAAAATAGAGAACAAACGGTGCTCCCTCTTTTTGTACTGATGTCGTAATTAGATTAATGGTTTTTCCTTTTTAGTAGTGACTACTCTTGTGACAAGGTCAGTGTTATCTAGTCAAAAGAAAATAAATCGATACCTTTTTCATCCATTAGCTCTAATGCTCTTCCGCCACCTCTAGCTACACAGGTTAAAGGGTCGTCAGCGATGATAACAGGCACTCCAGTTTCTTCTGATAAAAGAGTATTAAGGTTTTTTAGTAGAGCTCCCCCACCAGTTAAAACAATACCGTGTTCAGCAATGTCAGCGCCTAATTCTGGAGGAGTATGTTCTAAAGCTGTTCTAACGGCACTTACAACTGCCGCTAAAGGTTCTTTTAAGGCATCTAAAACTTCATTACTATTAAGGGTGAACTTTCTTGGTACTGCTTCAGCAATATTGCTACCGTGAACCTCAAGAGTATCTGGTTCTATTTCATGGTATGCAGTTCCTATTTCTTTTTTTATTTTTTCTGCGGTAGTTTCACCAATAACCATACCGTAGTTACGACGGACATATTTGGTAATGGCATCATCAAACTTATCGCCACCAACCTTAACGGAATCAGACCAAACGATACCATTTAAAGATAGGGTTGCTACTTCAGTAGTTCCACCGCCAATATCGACAACCATCGAACCTTTTGCCTCACTAACTGGCATGCCTGCACCGATTGCAGCAGCCATTGGTTCTTCAATTAGGTAGACTTCTCTTGCTCCTGCACCAGTTGCAGATTCTCTAATTGCTCTTCTTTCTACCTGAGTAGACCCACATGGAACACAAACTAAAACGCGCGGGCTAGGTTGAAAAAACTTTGCTTCGTGTACTTTACGAATAAAAGACTGAAGCATTTTTTCAGTAACTTCAAAATCTGCAATTACGCCATCTTTAAGAGGTCTAACAGTAATTATATTTTGGTTTTCTTTTCCTAACATAAGTTTAGCATCTGTCCCCACCGCAACTATAGAACGGGAGTTTGCACCACTACCATTGGTTTTGATAGATACAACAGAAGGTTCGTTAAGAACCATGCCTCTGCCACGGACATAAATAAGGGTGTTGGCGGTTCCAAGATCTATAGATAGGTCGTTAGAAAAAAGTCCGATAATTTTACGAAACATTACTGTATTGTCCTGTAATTTTTAATATTACGGTATTCTATAACAAACAACTAAGAAAAAGTTAAATAAATTAAGCCTTTTTCCTTTTTAGAATCGTCTAAATATGGTACTTTATGGCGATAAACTTATTGAGGTATAAAAAAACATGTCTGAAGTTATTTTAGAAAAGCAACAAGTGAGAACTATTGCGAAGTTATCATCTTTGCTTGTAGAAGAAACAGAAGTGGCTCAGGTAGCTGGAGAATTAAGCAATATTTTAGATTTGTTTGCACAGATGGAAGCGGTTAATACTGATGATGTGAAGCCAATGGCACATCCTTTAGAGCAGGTGCAAAGATTGCGAGAAGATGTTGTAACAGAAACTAGCCATCGTGAAAAATATCAAAAAACAGCTCCAGCAATCACAGATCATTTATACCTAGTTCCACAGGTGGTTGACTAATGCATAAATTATCCATAAAAGAAATGAGCGAAAAACTTAAATCTCGTACTTTAAAAAGTGTAGATTTAACTCAGCATTACCTAGATCGAATTGCTAAGTTTGACATGGAAATAAATGCATTTATTACGGTTACTCCAGAGCTAGCAATAGCAATGGCAAAGCAAGCGGATAAAATGTTAGATGAAGGTAAAGGGGGGGTGCTAACAGGTATTCCCATTGCCCATAAAGATATATTTTGTACAGATGGCGTGAGAACTACCTGTGGTTCAAAAATGCTTGGTAACTTTATTGCACCCTATGATGCGAGCGTTGTAGAAAAATTAAAAGCTATTGGAATGCCTATTTTAGGTAAAACCAATATGGATGAATTTGCAATGGGCTCATCTACAGAAAATAGCTACTATGGAGCCACCAAAAACCCATGGGATTTAAAAGCCGTGCCTGGAGGTTCATCTGGTGGTGCGGCAGCGGTAATTGCCGCAGGGCTTGCACCCTTAGCAACTGGCACAGACACCGGCGGTTCAATTCGACAACCAGCATCATTTTGTGGCATAACAGGAATTAAACCAACCTATGGAACAGTTTCTCGTTATGGCATGATTGCCTATGCATCTAGTTTTGACCAGGGGGGGCCAATGGCTCGCTCTGCAGAAGATAATGCATGGTTATTAGATGCAATGGCAGGTTTTGATGAACGAGATTCAACCAGTTCAGAGCTAGAAAAACAAGATTTTAGTGCAGAATTAAATAACCCAATTAAAGGGCTAAAAATTGGCGTACCAAAAGAATATTTTGGAAAGGGGCTAGACCCAAAGGTAGAGAAGATTATTAAGGGTTCGATTGCTGAACTAACTAAGTTAGGAGCGGAAATAATTGAAGTAAGTTTACCAAACAAAGACCTATCTGTACCTGCTTATTATGTGCTAGCACCAGCAGAAGCATCATCTAATTTATCTAGATTTGATTCAGTGCGTTATGGTTATCGTTGCGAAAACCCACAAGATTTAGAAGATCTATATACCCGTTCCAGAACCGAAGGTTTTGGTGCAGAAGTTAAACGCCGAATTATGGTTGGAGCCTATGCTTTATCTGCTGGTTATTATGATGCCTACTATTTAAAAGCCCAAAAAATTCGCCGTATTGTACGAGATGATTTTAGTAAAGCATTTGAAAAGTGTGATGTAATAGTTGGACCAGTTGCACCAGAACCAGCATTTAATATTGGCGAAAAATCAAATGACCCTATTAGTATGTACCTAGCAGATTTATATACAATACCAGTTAATCTTGCAGGCATGCCTGCCATGTCAGTGCCTGCTGGAGAAGTAGATGGTCGCCCCGTAGGATTACACTTAATCGGCAATTATCATAGTGAAGCAAAATTATTAAATGTTGCTCATCAATATCAACAAACAACAGACTGGCACAAGCAAATGCCAGCAGCATACAAGGATTAATATGAGCTGGGAAGTAGTTATAGGTTTAGAGATTCATGCTCAATTAACCACAAAATCAAAAATGTTTTCAGGCTCATCTACCTCCTATGGAGCCGAGCCAAATACCCAAGCTAACCTGCTTGATTTAGGCATGCCTGGGCAGTTGCCAGTGCTAAATAAAGCCGTACTACCTATGGCAATAAAATTAGGGCTAGCTATAGGGGCAGAAATAGGCACGCGTTCAGTATTTGACCGTAAAAATTACTTTTATCCAGATTCACCAAAAGGCTATCAAACCTCACAGTTTACCTATCCTATTGTAGATAAAGGTGGAATTGTAGAGATTGAAATAGACGGTAAAATTAAAAAAATTGGTGTAACTCGTGCGCATTTAGAAGAAGATGCAGGTAAATCAATTCATGGAATATTACCAGGACAAACAGGGGTAGATTTAAACAGAGCAGGCACGCCATTATTAGAAATAGTTTCTGAACCAGACATGAGTTCAGCCAAAGAAGCGGTAGCCTACGCCAAAAAAATGCATGAACTCGTCCAATATTTAGGTATTTGTGATGGCAATATGCAAGAAGGTTCTTTTCGTGTAGATTCCAATGTATCCATTCACAAAAAAGATACTCCACTTGGTACTCGTGCAGAAATAAAAAATATAAACTCATTTAAGTTTATAGAACAAGCTATAGAAATAGAAATAGCAAGACAAACCGAAATTTTAGAATCTGGTGGCACAGTTGTACAAGAAACAAGACTATATGATTCCGTAAAAAACGAAACTCGTTCCATGCGTGAAAAAGAAGAAGCTAACGACTATCGCTACTTTCCATGCCCAGACCTACTGCCAATTATAATTACGCAAGCAGACATTGAAGCGGTAAAAAAAGATATGCCAGAGCTAGCAACAGCAAAAACAGCTCGTTATTGTGAAGAGTTTGGTTTGTCTGCATACGATGCCTCTCTACTAACAAGCTCAAGACAAATGGCCGAGTATTTTGAACAACTAGTCGCCGAAATAAAAGATGCAAAATTAAGTGCCAACTGGGTAATGGGTGCAGTATCTAAAACACTTAATCAAAATAACATAGCAATAGAAAACTCACCTGTTAACGCAATACAGTTAGCAGGGCTATTAGCAAAAATTATCGACAACACTATTTCTGGCAACATAGCCAAAGAAGTCTTTGTAGCAATGTGGAACGGTGAAGGAACGGCACAAGAGATTATTGAAAGTAAAGGACTAAAACAAATTACAGATTCAGCAGCCATAGAAATTTTAGTTGACGAAGTTATTGGCAATAACCCAGCGCAAGTAGAAGCCTATAGGGGTGGACAAGAAAAAATGTTCGGGTTCTTTGTTGGTCAGGTAATGAAAGCAACTAAAGGCAAGGGTAATCCTGCACAAATAAATACAATCTTAAAAGAAAAATTAAGTTAATTATATGTTCTTTACAAACTAAAAAACTGCTGCAAGCACAAGATTATAGCGGTTTTTATTCTCCCCCCCCCCCCCACTCCCCCCCTCTTCCCGCTTGTAGTTATTATTTTTTTTTTTTT
>CAZMHA010000045.1:0-11536 GCA_964565985.1 uncultured Piscirickettsiaceae bacterium
GCTACTAATTTCAGAGGCATTCAATTGCATTGTGTCTCTCCATTATTGGGCGATTGCTGCGCCAAGTTTGTTTAATTGTGCTTGCGCTGAGCCATCTATAGCCCAGTCACCAACGATTACTTTTATGCCAGAAATCAACGAAGTATCAACTTCGGTCGTTATTTCAACTTCTGCATCAAACTTAGCATTTAAAGCAGTACTTAATTTCTTATTTTGATCTGCTGTAAGCTTGCGTGCAGAAAAGACCGTCGCTCTAACGCGCTTCTCTTCTGTATCCTTTAAGGCTTCAAACAGTGTTGAAACTTCAGGCAAAATTGCTAGCCTTTTGTTTTCGGCCATGACAGTTAGTAGGTTTTGTCCTTCTTTACTCAATGACTTACCCATCACAGAAGTAAATACTTCCATTACATCTTTCAAAGATGAAGACGGGTTAGAAACTAGCTCTTTCATATTTGCATCATTTGCAATCATAGCTAAATTCACTAGTTCTTGAGATGTTTCTACTAGCTGCCCTGTTTCTTTTGCGTTAACAAAAGCGGCGTCTGCGTAAGGTCTTGCAATAGTTATTAATTGTGCCATAAGCTCCCCTTAGATTGACTTTACTAAGGTTTTAAGCATGTCATCATGGGTTGCAGCGTCAACTTCTTTGTTAAGAATTTTTTCTGCTCCAGATATAACAAGACCAGATACTTCTTTACGAAGCTCTTCTCTTGCTCGACTTACTTCTTGCTCTAGTTCTGCTTGGGCGGATGTTTTAATTCTATCAGCTTCTTCAGTGGCTTTTACTTTCGCATCATCTACGATTTCTGAACCTCTTTTTTCAGCCTGACCTAATACAACCTGCGCTTGAGCTTTTGCTTTTTTAAGCACTTCTTTGGCTTTTACTTCAGCCTTCTCAAGAGCATTTTTTCCTTCTTCAGCAGCAGAAAGTCCGTCAGAAATCTTCTTCTGACGATCTTCCATTAACTTAGAAAGAGGCCCCCACAGCACCTTTTGCACAAACCAGATTAATGCAATAAATGCAATAATTTGGATGATAAGGGTTGCGTTTATACTCACGGTAGTTACCTCGCCATTCGTTATAAATTAATAGGTTAACTTAAAGCTTGTAGGCTTTAAATTACACACTTGATTGCTTATTAAATTAAGCACCAAGAGCCGCTTGCATTGCACCAACGAATGGGTTTGCGAATAAAAACCACATTGCAAATGCCAAGATAATGAAAGGGAAAGATTCCATTAATCCAGCAAAAATAAACATGTTAGTCATTAACACAGGACGCATTTCTGGTTGACGAGAAATTCCTTCCAAAGTTTTTGCACAAATAAGTCCCCAGCCAATAGCTGAACCAAGCCCTGCTGCCGCAAGGATAACACCTACACCAATAGCTGTAGCTGCATAAATGTCCGCAATAAATTGAGCTTCCATTTAGATTACTCCATAGTAGTTAAAAATTATAATAAAAAAGCTTTTTACTTAAATCGTTTTAGATAAAACTTTCAAGCAAGGGGCTAAACCTTTTGTAACTCTAGCTTTTCAACCAGAATTACTATTCTCTCATACGCCTAGTGATCAGCTTCAGAAGCCATCCCTAAGTATACAATTGTTAGCACCATAAATATAAAGGCTTGTAGTGTAATAACCAACAAGTGGAATATTAACCAACCAAGATCCAATACAATTTGTAAGGGCCCCCAGAATATTATTGCAAACCCTACTGCTAAAGTTCCACCAATCAAAGCGATTAGTAAGAATACTAGTTCTCCTGCAAACATGTTTCCAAACAGTCGCAAGCCAAGAGAAAGTGGTTTTGACACTTCTTCAATCAGTGTCATCAATACATTAAAGGGTACAAAAAACTTACCAAAAGGGTGGAACAGGAACATCTTAGCGAAACCCCATAACCCTTTATTTTTAATGTTGAAATATAAAATTAGTGCAAATACTGTAATAGCCATTGCCATCGTAGTATTTAAATCTGTAGTTGGCACAACCTTAAGATGTGCAGAAGGATCGCCAATTGCTAACTGGTATAGGAAGGGAATTAAATCAACAGGGATTAAATCCATGGCATTCATCAAGAACACCCATAAAAAGATGGTTAAAGCAAGGGGGGCAATTAGGGGGTGGTGACCAGGAAAAGCATCTTTTACATTTGTTGCCACAAAATCAAGAATACCTTCGACTGCATTTTGAAAGCCTCCTGGGGTTCCTGATTCTAAACGACGACCTAAGCGTGCCGCAACAAATATTATTAATGCTCCTAACAAGACACTAACAACAATAGTATCTACATTAAATGTCCAAAAACCTTCTCCCACATGGGCATTAGTTAAATGGTGCTGAATATACTCAACGGTACCAAGTTTTTCCGTACTCAAAGTCTTACACTCCTCAATCAGTTAAGCGTCGCTTACCAGCCAAATTAAACATTTGCCCTATTTGCATTACCACAAAGGTCAACACAACTGGCATAGGCTCAAGCTCTAGCAACGACAACCCTAAAACAAACAGTACGGCTAGTAGAACAAACCTAACAACCGCACTCATATATAAAATCATTACACCCATACTTGGGTCTTTAGAAGCTGTTCTTTCAGCTTTTTTGAAAGTTAAACTAAGCATCAATATATTTGCTAAGCCAACTATAAAGCCGTATAAAGAGGCAACAAGACCATCTTGAAAAGCAAAAATCGCTACGGCTAATAATCCTATTAGACTCTGTATCTTCAACGGCCCAGAGAGCCCGCTAACTTTCATTCGTTTTTTCTTTATTTTTTTTACTATCTTGAGCGGTTACACCAACATCCATTAAGTCCATCTTCTCTAACAACTTATGGATTTTTAACATACCACCTATAAAACCAAGCACCCCACAACCTAACATAAACAATGGTGTGGTATCTAGCAGAACATCAAAACCATATCCTACTAAAAATCCTGCTACTATCATGCTCGTAAAGACAGAGCCCGCACTTAAAAGTAAAAAATTTAAGGCTGGCTTGACCTTTTTTTCTGAAGATTCTATTACTTTTTTAGGTAAAGCTTTATTACTCATAATTTCGTAAAATCTTCTGATATTTAACGGTGAAAGATAATATACTTTTATAGCTTTAAAAGCTAGTTATATTTAATTTATTTCTCTTTTGCCATAATATATAGTAGGGATTTTAAAAAAACAGACTCTACTATTATTTCAGCAAGGTTAACAATCTATTTAAATCTTCTTCTGATTTATAGGTTATTTCTATTTTACCCTTACCCTTTTGGGTTTTTATCTTAACAATTGCAGAAAGTTTTCTTGATAGCTCTGTTTCTTGTTGCAAGGTTGCCGGCGAAACTTCTTCCTTGTCTTTTTTCTTTAGTTTATTTGGTACCAGTATTGATTGTACCGCTTGTTCCATATCTCTTACCGTCCAGCTTTTAGAGATGGATTTTTTTGATAAGTCTAGCTGCATATCTTCAGGCAGAGTTACTATTGCTCGTGCATGACCCATGGTTAGTTCACCATTATGTATCCACTCTTGTATCTTCTCTGGCAATTTAAGCAGTCTTAAAAGGTTGGTTACCGATGTTCTAGAGCGACCGACTGCATCAGCAACGCCTTGTTGATTAATCTCAAACTCTTTCATTAGCCTTTTTAAACCCAGTGCTTCTTCGATAGGATTTAAGTCTTCTCGTTGCATATTTTCAATTAAAGACATTGCCAAGGTTGCTTGATTATCTGCTTGACGAATTACTACTGGAACAGAGCTTAGACCTGCTATTTTAGCAGCCCTCCAGCGGCGTTCTCCGGCAATTATTTCATATTTACCGTCTGCAACACTTTTTACTACAATTGGTTGAATTATCCCTTGAAGACGAATTGAATCGGCTAATTCATTTAGTGCTTGCTCATCAAAAGCATAGCGAGGCTGATAAACTCCAGGAATTAAATTTTCAACCGATACCTTATCGATTTTTAGGTCAGTTATTGATTTTTCATTTTTTTGTCTGGCTCCTAATAGTGCATTTACTCCACCTAAGCCCATTCCGCTTCTTCTTGCCATATTAGATTCCTATCTTTCTTATTAACTCATTTGCTAAGGCAAGATATGCTGCCGCACCATTTGAATTTATATCATAGTCTAAAATTGATTCTCCATGGCTAGGTGCTTCTGCTAAGCGAACATTCCTCGGCACAATTGATTTTAAAACTTTCATTCCAAAATGGGTGACCAATTCGTTAGATACATCATTGGCTAGGTTATTACGCCTATCATGCATGGTCCTTAACAGCCCGTCTATTTGTAATTCTGGGTTTAAATCTTCTTGTACAACGCTTATTGTGTCCATTAATGCGGACAAGCCTTCTAGAGCAAAAAACTCACATTGTACTGGAACTAAAACTCCGTCGGCGGCAACTAAAGAATTTATGGTTAACATATTTAATGAAGGAGGACAGTCAATAATAATGATGTCGAACTTGCCTTTAACACTTTTTAAAGATTTTTTAAGTTGGTTTGTGCCATTGTCTTCATTTAGCAACTCTACTTCTGATGCGGTCAGGTCAATATTAGAACCAATCAATGACAAGTTGTTTATATTTGTAGTAACAATGACTTCTTCAGCATTTTTGTTGTCTGAAAGTAGGTCATAAGCCGATAATTCAAGTTCTTCTTTATCGACACCTACCGCTACAGTTGCATTGCCTTGTGGGTCCATATCAACTAACAATACTTTTTTATTCATTCGTGCAAGTGCTGCACTAAGATTTACGCTGGAGGTAGTTTTTCCAACTCCTCCCTTTTGATTTGCTAAGGCAACAATTCTACCCATTTTATTTTATTCTCAGTTTTAGTTGAATTAAGGTTCTTTCTGCTTCTAAATTTGGAACGGTTAGTTCAAAAATCTTACTCATTTTAGCAAAATCAGGTATCCCTTCCAGTTCCTGTTGTGTTTTTTGTGACTTCATTGCCCACCAACTACCTCCTTCTACCAGCAGGTGTTTGGTTAGGTTTAACATATCATCTAAAGAGGTAAATGCCCTAGATATTACGCCATTATAAAGTTCATCAGGAAAATATTCTTCTACCCTTTTATAAATAACCTGTGCATTATTTAATCCCAATTCGGCTTTTGCTTGGATTAAAAAACGCGTTTTTTTGCTGTTACTATCTAACAAGTCTACTTGTTTTTCTGGAAACAATATAGCTAACACCACTCCAGGTAAGCCACCCCCTGTTCCTACATCAATTAATCTATTGCCTTCAATAAAAGGCACGACAGCAATACTGTCTAAAATATGTTTTACCAACATTTCATCAAGTTTACGAATAGATGTCAAATTATAAACTTTATTCCACTTATCAAGCAGAAATAAATATTCTATTAATCTTTTAGCTTCCGCAATTTTATCTTCTAGGCCTATCTTTTTAAGTTGGTCTTCTATTTGCAGTAAATAATTATCCGCCATTTACATCGCCTTTTTGGCTATTATGCTTTTTAATATAAACCAGCATAATAGCGATAGCGGCAGGAGTAATTCCTGAAATTCTTGACGCCATACCGATTGTTTCTGGTTGATAATCACGAATTTTTTGTTTTACTTCATTTGAAAGGCCAGAAATTATATCTAAATTTAAGTCGCTTGGTATTTTTACTTTTTCAGATCGTTTTAATTTATCAATATCAATTTTTTGGCGAGCTATGTAGCCAGAGTATTTTGCTTCAATTTCAATTTGCTCAATCACTAGTGGGTCTGAAACAGATTCTCCAAATACCGCCATTGCAGCCAAGGCATTATAGGTTACCCTAGGTCTTTTTAATAAATCATATAGCCTTTGTTCTTTGCTTAGTGGCAAGTCCATTAGTTGTTCAGCCTTTTTAGCTTCTGGGTGCTTTGGATGAATCCATATATCCTGCAATCGCTCTAGCTCGGCATTCATCATGGTCATTTTTTGCTGGAATTTATCCCAACGAGCATCATTAATCAAGCCCATTTCACGGGCAACTGGGGTTAATCTCTGGTCGGCATTATCTTCACGCAACATTAAACGAAATTCCGCACGAGAAGTAAACATTCGATATGGCTCTTTGGTTCCAAGCGTAATCAAATCATCAACCAGTACGCCTAAATATGCTTCATCTCGCCTAGGGGTCCAAGATTCCTTGCCTTGTTGACGACGCGCAGCATTTAAGCCAGCTAATAAACCTTGTGCTGCCGCTTCTTCATAGCCTGTAGTACCATTAATTTGCCCAGCAAAATATAAACCATTAATTGCTTTTGACTCCAATGACAGCTTTAATCCTCTCGGGTCAAAATAATCATATTCAATCGCATAACCTGGGCGCATAATTTTGGCGTTTTCTAGTCCTTTCATCGAACGCACTATTTGTATTTGAGTTGCAAACGGTAAGCTAGTAGAAATACCATTGGGATAAAGCTCATTTGAATTCAATCCTTCTGGTTCAATAAACACTTGGTGACGATCTTTATCTGCAAAACGCATCACCTTATCTTCAATTGACGGGCAATACCTTGGGCCTACACTATCTATTTCTCCCTCTTCTGCATACATTGGCGATTTATCTAATGAGTTACGGATTGCATCATGAGTTTGATTGTTGGTGTAGGTTATATAACAAGGAACTTGCCTAGGGTGCATCGATACATCACCCATAAAAGAAAAGGTTGGCAAGGGTGTATCCCCTGGTTGCTCTTCCATTGCCGAAAAATCTACAGTTCGTGCATCAATTCTTGGTGGAGTACCAGTTTTTAGGCGACCGACAGGTAAAGACAATTCTCGTAACATAGCGGCTAAACGGTTAGCAGGCTCATCGCCTGCTCGTCCGCCTTCATAATTTTGCAAACCAATATGTATTTTACCCGCAAGAAAAGTTCCAACAGTCAAAATAACTTGCGGAGCATAAAAATCTAAACCCATCTTGGTTTTTACACCTGTCACCTGACCTTTTTCAACAATCAAATCATCAACAGCTTGCTGAAAAATAAACAGATTTTCTTGATTTTCAAGGCGAGTTTGAATGGATTGTCGATAAAGAACTCTGTCCGCTTGGGCACGAGTTGCACGCACGGCAGGACCTTTAGATGAGTTCAAGGTACGAAACTGAATTCCTGACTCATCAATTGCCAAGGCCATAGCACCACCAAGAGCATCAATTTCCTTAACCAAATGCCCCTTACCAATCCCGCCAATTGCAGGATTACATGACATTTGACCAAGAGTATCAATATTATGAGTAAGTAATAGTGTGTTTACACCCATACGAGCAGAAGCTAAGGCGGCTTCTGTACCCGCATGCCCCCCACCGACCACAATTACTTCATACCTTGTCATAATACCGACACTAAAATCTTAAAAAGAGAATTATACCTGATAGTTGCGAAAACACATCAGATAAACTTTTCCGATAAGTCTTTGATGGTTATTTACTTAATGCTTCTACGAACTGATTTTTTTTTATATAGACTCCAAAACATGATAATGCCAGATATTAAGAGAATTATGACTGGCAAACCAGAAATAATTGTTAAGACCTTGTGTGTTCCAAAGAAATTAAACTGATGTAATTTCATAACCCACCAATGAAGCCGCCTCCAATCATCCTGATCCTCCAAGATATTACCAAAATATGGGTCAATTATAATTTCGGTATTATATTTATCTTTAAAGCTAATCTTCCACGCCAAACGCCCCTTTGACTTCTTTCTATGTACCCAATTTGTTAAAAGCTCCGCTTTATCTAAGACAACCTCATTTGAAATATACTGGCGCGCAAATTCAATTGCTAAACCTCTAGATAAAGGAGAAAGGCACCTTCCTGTTGAGGCATCTAATAAAAGCCGGTGCTTTTTATTATTCTCTGCAACAAGGCTTAATTGATAAACAAGAAAATTAACCTCTCGTACTAGCGTAATTTTTTGAATATATACAGTCTGTTTTATACATTTTTTTGCAAAATCAAATGAAGCAGAAGTAGATATTAAGTTTTGCGTTTCTGATTGGACTATTAAAGACGGGGGTTCTTGCTTTTTTTTATAACCCTGCTCCCAATACATATAGGGTGAGTATGCCCACAAGATACCAGTTATCGTAGTTACAAAGACAAAGAGGAAAGATATTCCTCCCAGCCAATAATGAAGTTTTCTATTTGAAAACTTCTTTTCCATTACCTAGCCATTAATGAGAAGGTTGCACGATGACGGACGGCATCATACTTTTTACCATCAAACTCACCAGGTTTATTTTCAAGATAAATGACTTCAATTACATAAGTCCCTGGCATAATCGGTTTAAAACGACCAATACCACTCTGCTTATCAAGCTTAGCTTCCCACCCCCAACCATTTGGTGCAAAAACAGTTACTGACTTCGCTTTTTGATCTAAAGGTTTATGTTTAAAATATACCTGAAAAACAAATTCTTCACCCGTTTTAGGGCCAAACTCACCAGTACGGTGATTTATATGTCTAGTAACAGGTAAAACATCTAACTCTGTAACTGCAACTGGTGAAGAAACCCTTTGTGAAACTTCTTTATTTTTAAAAAGTAACCATTGTGTTCTTGCATAATAGACTGGGTGAACAAGACCTATTCCATGCTTCGTCCAATCCTTAACGGCACTATTGATATCTTCTGCAACTAAATTAACTAAACCAGATGTGGAAGTTTCTACTGTCCCTTTATAAAACTTATCTTTATCTTCTAACTTTATAGCTTGCCCCTCTTTTTTACCAGGCAAATACACTTTCAAAGTTGATGTTTTTCGATCAAGAAGTTTCGTTTTTTTGGTTTCAATTAAGTTTTTATGAAACTCCCCAAAAAAAAGATGGGCTTCATATTCATCATCATCAACTTTTATACTAGTTGGGTCCAACCATAAATAATGAGCTTGGGAAACATTAGCCATCAATGAAAAACAAGCTGTTATGATAACTGGCAAGATTATTGATGTTTTTATTTTATATTTCATATTTTTATTCTCCATTTAAAATAAAAAAAGTTTTAATAATTAAGAAATTAAGCAATCTTTTGCTTTCTACTTAATATTATAAAAATCCATAAAAAAACTCATGCACTAAAATCAAGCGCATGAGTAATTATTAAATAGCTTATTTAGAATCTAGCATCGACTCCAACATAGGCACTTAAAGGTAAGCCAGGAGCAATCCCTCCTCTCTTGCGTCTTTCTTTAACTTTTTCATCGGTAACATTATTAATGCCAGCAAAAACCTGTATTTTATTAGTAATTTGATAATCTCCACGAACATTCATGACATGATGAGCATCTAATTTACCTTTAGAACCTGTTGCATTTTCAGATTCTGTATTTGCGGAATCAGAATAGCGGTCACTGGTATACAGCCCATCAACTCTTAAAGAGACAACAGGAGTAACATCATATGTTGCACCCCATGCTAAGATATTTTCAGGAGCCATCGGTAATTTATTTCCTTGATATCCACTATCATTATTATCAATAGTTGCATCTACATAAGTATAGTTAACATCAAGGCTTAGAGCCTGAGTTGCATCAAAAACAAATGATGTTTCAATACCTGTGTGGCTTGTTGCTCCACCATTTGTAGAATTTATTCCATTTCTAATAACTTGATTATCATATGAAATAGAGAATATATCTGCATCAATTGATAAGCTTTTAGAAACTTTACCGCGTAAACCAAGCTCAATTGTGGTACCAATTTCTGGCTCTAAATCATCACCAACAACATTATATGTAGGATCCGCAGTATATCTAAAGGAAAGCGGTTGCATCGCTCGATTAATACCACCGTAAACATTTAAGCTATTATTCAACTTATATGTTGCTCCAAGAGCCCCCAAAGTAGCGGTTGTATTTTTAGTACCTTTGTATGCTGCATTTACAATAGCTCCACTACTATCATAAAACTGAACGTTTCTAGCTGTCTGGCTAATAATTTCTTGACGAAGACCTGCAGTTACAGTTAGGTCTCCAAAAGTATATTCTCCTTCAAAATAAGGGCTGATAGCACTACTTGACATATTACTAATGCCATTTACCTCACCATTTGATGATGTAGGAGTGCTTCCTTTAATTTTAACTTCATCTCTATTCTCATAATGAACTCTTGTTCCAAATACCCAGTTACCACCAGCAAGGTTTCTAACTCTAACTCTTGGCTCAAGACCAATATTTATAAATGCTCTTTCATAGTGATTGTTTCCAGTATTGGTGCTGTCAGGAGCTAAGCCTATCTGCCAATTTCTTTCATAATAACTAAGGTATGTAAGTGTTTCAAGATCAACATCTTTACTAAGAGGCATATCTAAGTGTAAATCTGCTGAAGCTCGTTGACCTTTAAACTTATCGTTAGATCTTGTACTGTTTGTAACACTATCAGCAAACTCTGTTGGCGTAATTTCACCGGAAGTATCTGAAGCTTCATTAAAGTAGTTAAACCTAGCCCAAACTGAACCTCCTCCAGATAGTGGTGTGGTTACCTTCAGGCTTAAATCACTTGTATCGGTGGCGGAGTTTTCTCTTGCAGTACTACCACTCATATTATTAAAAGAAAGTAAATATCCTTGCCCAGAACTATTAGTATCACCCATGGATAAATAAGTTTGAAACATCTCTCCTTGACGGATAGTTTCTTTAACTCTAAATTCTTTATCTTTAGGGGGATTAGTTGTAATGTAGTTTACCGTTCCACCAATATTACCTGGTCCAAGTAAAACGGAAGCTCCACCTTTTACGACTTCAATACTATCAATATTATCTACAGGAATTCCATAGTATGAACCTTTAGCTCCGTACAAAGCTGGCTGAATTGGAACTCCATCGGCCATTAATAAAGTACCCTTCCCGCTACGACTAGGGTTCATTCCACGAAAACCAATATTAGGACGCAATCCTCGACCATATTCTCCGTGTGCATAAACACCAGGAACAGTTTTCATAACATCAACTACAGATAAAGGCCTCATTTGATCAATTTTTTCTGCAGAAATAATTGTTGCTGCACCAGGAAAATCTTGTAAATCACGCCCCATAGATTTCATTTTTTCTTTATCAGATTTTATAACTAAAGTATCTAACTGCTCTGAGCTTTTAAGCTTCGCCTCCTCTGCATGCACACTTTTTTCTTTATCAGATTGTATAACTAAAGCATCTAACTGCTCTGAGCTTTTAAGCTTCTCCTCCTCTGCATGCACACTTTTTTCTTTATCAGATTGTATAACTAAAGTATCTAACTGCTCTGAGCTTTTAAGCTTCTCCTCCTCTGCATGCACACTTAATGTAACGCCTGCTGTTACAAGTATACAAAGGCGTATAGCTATATTAATTTTACTTCTTTTCATATTTAACTCCTAAAATTACAGTACTATAAATACTGATAAAAAATCCTCATTCAATAAAAAGAGGACCTACTACATTAAAAAAATCCTACGCGGTATTATTCACACAGGCAGAAACCCTAACTTAAGGAAGCCCTGAACAACTAACATAATTTCTGGCAACTCCAAGTTTTTACCTACAAGGCATCAT
>CAZMHA010000046.1:0-11320 GCA_964565985.1 uncultured Piscirickettsiaceae bacterium
GCTATTGCAAAAAATGATAACGCAGTAGGTGAGAACTTGGCTAAGCCCCGAAGGGTAAGACTTCTAGCTAGTCAATTCTAGGTATGTTTCTTAATCCTACTCCAGTCAAAACTATGCCCTGGATCAGTTTTTCTGCCTGCAGAAATGTCGCTATGCCCAACTATTTTGGTTATTTTTGGGTAATTTTGCTTTAGTATTTTAAGTATTTCGATTAGTTTTAGGTATTGCTTATCTGTGTAGGCAATGTCATCTGTTCCTTCTAGCTCAATCCCTATTGAAAAATCATTACAATCACTACGGCCATCAATTTCAGACACCCCTGCGTGCCATGATTTTTTATTAAAGGGTACAAATTGAATAACCTCCCCTGTTCGCTTAATAAAAAGATGAGCCGATACTTTTAACTGATGAATTTGTTGGTAGTATTCGTGTTCATTTGGGTTTAGTTTATTGCAAAACAACTGTTCTACACCGTCGCCACCAAATTTGTTTGGCGGCAAGCTAATGCCGTGAATAACGATGAGAGAAATATCTTTTTCATCTGGGCGTTCATCTTGATTAGGGCTTGCTATAAAGTTTACATTCTTTAATAGACTTTTTTCTAAATTTATATCCATCATGTAAGTATAATCTACAATTCACTAAAAAAGTATTAACAAGATTACAATGCCAGAAATTAATTTTTTTATAGATTTAGACTTAAATGTAAAACAATCTTTAGTAGAAGATATTAGAGATGGTGATTTAACTGCTAGCCTTATTCCAGCAACTACTATTTCTTCCGCTAAAATTATTGCTAAAGAATCTGCTGTGGTTTGCGGTAGACCTTGGTTTGATGCGGTGTTTAATAATGTAGATAATTCTGTTAAAATTAATTGGCTGGTCGCTGAGGGCGAGCGGGTTGCAAAAAACACTGTAGTTTGTGAACTAGCAGGTAGTGCAAATAGTTTACTAACAGCTGAACGAAGTGCTTTAAACTTTTTACAAACCCTGTCTGCTACTGCTACAACTACGGCTTTATATGTAGAGCAATTAAAAGATAGCAAAACCCAGCTACTAGATACTAGAAAAACTATTCCTAATTTAAGATTAGCCCAAAAATATGCTGTTAAGGGGGGGGGGGGTAAAAATCACCGTGTAGGATTGTATGATGCAATTTTAATTAAAGAGAATCATATTATGGCCGCAGGTGGTATTGCAAAAGCGGTTAGTTACGCTAAAACTAATCACCCTAATATTCAAGTAGAAGTTGAAACAGAAAACCTAAACGAGTTACAGCAAGCATTAGATGCTAATGCTGATATTATTATGCTAGATAATTTCACCACCAAACTTATTATGCAAGCTGTTCAACTAAATAAAGAACATATAAATAAAGCAAAGCTTGAAGTATCGGGTAACATTGAGCTTAAAGACTTAGCTGAATTAGCTAAAACTGGCGTAGATTTCATTTCTACTGGAGCGATAACTAAAAATATTAATGCCATAGACTATTCTATGAGATTTAACTTGGAAATATAATGGAACACGCAGTTAACCCTAACTTTCTAACCAGCATAGTAATTCTACTGGGGTTTATTATTGCTCTAACTAGCCTTGCTAGACGAATCCATGTACCACAAATATTAACCTATATTGTAGTAGGTATTGTTGTAGGTCCTTTTGGGTTTGCACTAATCCAAAGTGAAGAAAATATTCATTTTATAGCTGAATTAGGGATTGTTTTTTTACTATTTGCTATAGGTTTAGAATTTTCTTTAACCCAAATGTTGTCAATGCGTAAAATTGTATTTGGGCTGGGTGGTTTACAAGTTTTAATTACAGGGTTATTTACCTTTGCAATAGCCCAACTATTTAATTTAAGCTTAGAAATAAGCTTTATTATTGCTAGTGCCTTTGCACTATCCTCTACCGCTATAGTTATTAAACAACTAACCGAACAGTCTGAAATTCAAACTAGGCATGGTCGTTCTGCCGTAGGTATATTGATATTTCAAGATATTATTGCAATACCTCTACTAATAATAATACCTGCTCTTTCCGTATCTAGTGGTAACTCATTAATAAATGAACTAGGTATTTCACTACTAAAAGGGCTAGTTGTAGTTGTAGTAATATTGGCTGTTGGTCGCTATATATTAAGGCCTTTATTTTACGAAGTTGCTCAGTCTAAATCACAAGAACTATTTACCCTAACCGTATTAACCATGGTTTTAGCGGCGGCATCTTTTACAGATGAAATGGGTATATCAATGACTCTTGGTGCGTTTTTAGCGGGCATGATGCTAGGAGAAACTGAATTCAAACATCAAATAGAAGCAGATATTCGTCCCTTTCAAGACATTTTACTAGGCTTATTTTTTATTACCGTAGGCATGAGTATTTCACCTTCTATTTTTATAGAAAATATTATGGTCATTTTATCTATCAGCTTAGCTATAATTTTGTTTAAAGGTCTTATAATTTATGTAATTATGAAGTCTTTTAAAAAAACTGGCGGGGTAAGTTTTCGTACCGCTATTTCTCTTTCTCAAGTGGGGGAGTTTGGTTTAGTAATAATTACCCTTGCACTAACAAACAATCTTTTAGAGGCTGAACTTTCACAAATACTACTTTCCGCTATTATTTTAAGCATGATGACTGCACCATTTTTAATTAAAGACAATGGTAAGCTTGCTAAAAAAATATTTAATAAAAGTTACAACAATGATTTTAATGAAATTGAAACATCCATTGCTAATGATGCTAAATATATGCGAGATCATGTAGTTGTTTTAGGCTTTGGTAGGGTAGGACAGACCACCATTAAATTTTTAGAAAACTCTCTTGTTCCTTTTATGGCTCTAGATTTAGACATTAAACGAGTACAAGAAGCACAAGAGAGTGGTCTCCCAGTATTTTTCGGTGATGCCGCAAAACAAGGCATTATCAGTTCAACTAACTTAAAAAAGGCCAAGGTAGCTATAATTACTTTCACCGAACCAAACATGACCATCAAGGTTCTAAAAACTCTAAAAAATGAAGCACCAGATGTACCTGTGATAGTTAGATCCATTAATGATAATAACCTAAACGCTCTGTTAGAAGCGGGAGCTAAAGAAGTTGTTCCCGACACCTTTGAATCAAGCATAATGCTTGCTTCTCACCTGCTATTAATGCTTGGACAACCGCCAAGTAAAGTTCTAAAACAAACCATAAAAGCAAGGGAAAATAGATACGGACTACTAGAAGGTTTTTACTTAGGTGAAGAAGACCATATAGGATTTGATGATGCTCAAATAGGGCAAATAGTACATCCTGTACACATAAATCCATCATCTTTTGCCGTAGATAAAACACTAGAAGAGCTAAACTTAGAAAAACACAAAGTAACGATAAAATCGATAAAAAGAGGTTCAGTCAGAGGCAATGAGCCAGAGCCTGAAACAAAGGTAAGAATTGATGATAACCTAATAATACAAGGTTTACCAGAAGACATAGAACGCGCTGAAGACTATATTCACATTGGGTAAAAAACCTTAATATCCTCAATTTAGGGGGGGGGGGGGGGTAAAAACCTAAAATATATTTTAACTATTTAAATAAATAACACTAACCATTCTACCTGTTTTATTTTCCCTGCGATAAGAGTAAAACTGTTCTTCATTTGCGTAGGTACACATATTACTTTTATAGACATTTTTTATGCCTAAGTCTTGTAGTTCTAATTCGGCAATAGCTACCAAATCTGCTTTATATTTAGTGCCTGACTGCTGTTTAAAATAAGTGCTGTTTTTAGGATTTTTATTAACAAATTTTGTAACAAAATCTACTTCTACTTCAAAGTTTTTTTGGCTAATTGAGGGTCCTATCCATACAATTAAATTTTCAGAAACATCTGGTAATTGCTTAATTAATTTTGTAATAATGCCATCTAATAAACCCTGCCAACCTGCATGAATAGCGGCAACAAAGGTTTCATTATGATTAGTTACCAATATTGGTTGGCAGTCTGCGGTCATCACACAAACTGGAGTATTGGCTTTGCTAGTCCAAGCTGCATCTGCGATAGGTAAGGTTTTTAACGACTCGCCATTCCACTCCACAACATTAGTAGTGTGCCGTTGATCCAGCCATAAAGGAGATTGTTTAATACCGAGTTTTTTTTGTAAAATTTTTCTATTTTCTAACGCTGATTTTTTATCATCATCAACATGCATAGCTAGGTTAAAACTGTCAAAAGGTGCTTTACTTACCCCCCCTTGTCTAGTGGTAGTAAAAGCACTAACTTTTTTAGATACCTGCCAGTTAGGTTTTATCATTCACCTACCCACTCAACCTCTACTCCACTATCATCATCATAGTCGTCATAGCTAGCGGAGTGTTGTGCTTGATAATCTTCTAGGTCATCTCTTAGCATATCAATTAAATCCAACATTTCATCAGGCATAGGAGCTTTCCACTTCATTTGTTTACCTGTTTTTGGGTGAGTTAAACTTAACTGACCTGCATGCAATGCTTGCTGTTTATAACTGCGTAAATAGTCAGCAAATTCAGGCATCATTTTTTTAGGTATTTTTAACCTACCACCATAGGTTTGGTCACCAACTAAAGGAAAACCAAGTGAAGTCATGTGCACTCTTATTTGGTGTGTTCTGCCTGTTTCTAACTGTACTCTAATTCTAGTATGCTCTCTAAATTTTTCTAGTACACGATAGTGTGAAATAGCTTTTTTGCCACCACTAACTAGTACCGCCATGCGAATTCTATCGGTAGGATGACGACCAATCATTGTTTTAATTGTGCCCCCAGTTTTCATTTTTCCGACAACAATAGCATCATAAATCCTTCCTACTGAATGGTTTTGCAACTGTTCAATCAAACTAGTTTGTGCAGGGATTGTTTTTGCCACTACCATTAAACCAGAAGTATCCTTATCTAAACGATGTACTATTCCTGCTCTAGGTACTTCTTTTACCTCAGGAAAATGGAACAACAGTGCATTTAATAAAGTGCCATCATGGTTGCCTGCACCAGGATGCACAACTAAACCAATAGGTTTGTTGATTACTGCAATATCATCATCTTGGTAAATTATATCTAGTGGAATATCTTCTGCTTCTGCATCAACCTCCTCTTCCAGCTCCGCTTTAATTACTACCTGTTCACCACCAAATACCTTGAAATTTGGTTTAGCATTTACCTTACCGTTTAAAGTAACACTACCATCTTTTATCCACGCTTTAATACGACTGCGTGAATAATCGGCAAACAGTTCTGCTAAGACTACATCTAATCTGGTTGAAATTTTATCTATTGATATTTTTGCGGTTAATTCTAGGCTACTCAAAGTAAAACTCGTGGTATAATTTTTTGTTTAATTAACTGTATTCTACCTAATTTATGTTCCCTTTGCTTTCCAAAACTCTACTAATTATTACTCTTATCTTCAGCATTAGTAGTTGTACCATATTTGAAGAAAAAGAAGAATCCGAATGGACAGTAAAAGAATTTTACGACTACGCAAGAGACTACTATGATAGTGGACAATGGCAAAGTGCAATTAACTACTACGAAAAACTAAAGTCATATTTTCCTTATGGAACCTATGCAGAAAAATCATATTTAGAACTTGCCTATTCCTACTATAAATTTGATGAGCCTGAATCCGCAAAACGCGAACTAGATGAGTTTATAAGAATATACCCAAAACATAGTTCTCTGCCATATGCATACCATTTAAAAGCACTTGCTACCGACTCTATCAATCAAAGATGGTTTGACAACTGGCTAACTGACCCTGCCGATAGGGATATGAAATCAACAAAAGATGCTTATCAAAACTACAACAAACTGCTCGTGCGTTTTCCACAAAGTAAATATAGCACCCATGCTAAAAAAAGAATGGCTAAATTAAAAAACACTTTAGCACGCCATGAATATAAAGTAGCGGAATACTACTACGAAAGAAAATCTTACCTAGCTACAGTTACAAGAACAAAGTATGTAATAGCAAACTACCCAAACTCAAAAATAAAAATGGCATCCTTAAAACTAATGCGTAACGCCTACTATAAACTAGGCATGGACAAACATGCAGAGAATGCCCAACAAGCTATTAACAACTCAAAATAACATCTAACTTTTAATATCTAACAGAAAAGGATATTGTTTTCTATAGCTAGCAACCATAGAAGCATTAATGGTTGTAGCTAGATACTCTTGTTGTTTATTTGCCAAAGAAACAAGCTGTCCTGATGGGTCAAAAACACACGAACCACCATCATAAACTATACCTTCACCATCCTTACCTATTCTATTTACACCAACCACAAAACATTGGTTTTCAATAGCCCTTGCTTGTAATAAAGCCTGCCAATGCAAATGTCTAGAAGCTGGCCAGTTAGCTATTACAAAAACAACCTCAATATTCTTAGCAACCTTGCGGAAAAGTTCAGGAAACCTTAGGTCATAACAAATAAATAAACTACAACTTATACCATCTAAATCAAAAATTACCTGCTCATTACCAGCTTGATAAAATTTATCTTCCCCTGCAAACGAAAAAGGATAATTTTTAACATAGCGTGCAAGTAACTCCCCATCGCGATTAAATGATAACCCAACATTTTGAGTAGAACTATTAACTGCTTCTGCATAGCCTGCAATTAGATTAATTTGATATTTTTTTGCTAGCAAAGAAAGTGTTAAAAAGGTTTTAGCATCACTATTTTCAGCAATTTTTACTGTGTCCATTGAAAAACCAGTATTAAACATTTCAGGAAAAACTACCAAATCACAAGCATCATCCTTTGCTTGTTTAATAAATCTTTCTGCGGATAAAAGGTTTTTTTGTTTATCCTGCCAACAAATATCAAGTTGAATGCTAGCTATTTTCATAACAACCCTCTCTGTGTTATTCCTGATAATGGCTAGTAATTGGATAGCGTCTGTCGCGCCCAAAGGCTCGGCGGGTGGTTTTTATGCCAGGTGCGGATTGTCTTCTTTTGTATTCGTTGCGGTTGATCATTTTGACCACCCTTTCCACTTCTGACAATTCAATATTTAATTCTTCGCTTATTTCTAGTGGAGCTTTATCGAATTTTACGAATAGCTTGATTATTGCATCGAGAACCTCATAATCAGGCAAGCTATCTTGATCGGTTTGATCTGGTCTTAATTCTGCTGATGGTGGCCTAGTTATTACTCTGGTTGGAATAACCTCTGACTTTCTATTTCTACATTCTGCCAATTTATAAACCAGTGTTTTTGGTACATCTTTTAAGGGTGAAAAACCGCCGACCATATCACCGTAAAGTGTGGAATATCCCACCGCTACTTCTGATTTATTGCTGGTTGCTAGTACCATTTTGCCAGTTTTATTTGATATAGACATCAACAACACGCCACGAATTCTGGCTTGCATATTTTCTTCAGTAACATCTTCTTTATAACCAGTAAATCTTTCAGATAAAGCGTTTTCAAACGAGCCATACATAGCTTCAATTGGAATAGATTGGTATTTTACACCCATAGTTTTAGCTTGTTTTTTGGCATCTTCAATACTAATTTTAGCGGTATATCGGAACGGCATCATCACCGCTTCTACCTTATCTGCACCTAAAGCATCTACCGCAATAGCTAGCGTTAAAGCGGAGTCTATGCCACCAGACAAGCCTAGTAATACTCCAGGAAAACAATTCTTTTCAACATAATCTTTTACGCCCATTACCAAGGCTTGATAAACTCTTGCTTCGTCAGTAAGTAGCTCTGCTTTTTTACCTGACTTAACTACTAGCTTGTCATTGTTTTTAGTAATGATTACTGGTGCTAAATCTGTTTTAAAATCTGTTGCCTGTACCTGAACTATTCCAGTTTCATCTGTTGCAAAAGAACCACCATCAAATACAAGTTCATCTTGCCCGCCAACTTGATTAACATAAATAATAGCTACATTATTCTCAACCGCTCGTCGTGTTACTACTTCAATTCTATCTTGTTGTTTTTCTGCTGAAAATGGTGAGGCATTTAAAGTTAATAATACTTCTGCACCATCTGCTACGGCTTGATTGGCAGGGCTAATTTTCCAAATATCTTCGCAAAGTAAAATCCCAAAAGAAACGCCTTTAAATTTAATTACACAGCTGTTATTGGCAGAACTAAAGTAGCGTTTTTCGTCAAATACACCATGATTGGGTAGGTTTTGTTTTATGTAGCTGGCTTTAATGTCCCCGCCTGAAATCCATGCTGCCATATTAAATCTTTCACCAAGGCTATCAATCATAGGGTAACCAACCACCATAACAATATCTGCAACAGATTTAGAAATTTTAATTAAGGCTTCATTTACTTGTTTATATAGGTCTGCTCTAAATAACAAATCTTCTGGAGGGTAACCTGTAATCGTCATTTCAGGGAAAACAATCATATCTGCTTGTTGCTCAGATTTAGCTTGTTTTGCAGATTCAATAATCAACTCAACATTACCCTGAATATCGCCAACAATAGGGTCAACTTGTGCCATTATAATTTTAATTTCAGACATATTTTACTCTCAATAAACTTTTTTTCTATGGGCTACTCTAATGATGGTAATAACCAGTAAACGATGTTCCTTCAGGTAAATAATGCGATAGTTTCCTGCTCTCTTCCTAAACTTACCCTTATGCTTTCCCTTTAGTGATTTATCATTTACAAAAATACCCTTTTGTAAATCCAAAACTTTTTCTTTAATAAGTAGCTGTGATTTTTTTTCTAGCTTTAAGAATTCTTTTTGAGCTTCTTGTTGAAAAGCAATATTAAACATTAATACCGGCTTGGGAGAACACCGTTTCAAGTGATACGACTTTTGTTTTACCACTTTTTAGATTGTCTATTCTTTTATCCGCGACCATTTCATCCAACCTATCAAAATATAAATCAATTGCCTTTTCAATCAAGCTAGTTCGTGTTTTATCCAACTCTTTTGCATACCCATCTAAGTGTTGAACAACATCCTTTTCAAGTCTGATATTTATAGCTTGCTTCATCTTTAAACCCCTTTTTTGATTTTTTTGTAGATACAATTGTAGTGCGACACCATTATAGCGTCAAGCTAAACTTTTAATGCCTTAAACATTGCTTCACCCAAATCAGCAGGCGAGTAAACAATGGTAACTCCCGCTTGTTTCAATGCGGCAAACTTGGCTTCTGCCGTACCTTTTCCGCTACTTACAATTGCTCCTGCATGCCCCATGCGCTTTCCTTTGGGTGCAGTAACTCCTGCAATATAGGCTACCACTGGCTTGGTGATATTTTCTTGAATGTATTCTGCGGCATCTTCTTCGGATTGCCCACCAATTTCACCAACAAGAATAATGCCTTCCGTTTGTTTATCCGCTTGAAATAACTTAAGGCAATCAATAAAATTAATACCTTGAATTGGATCGCCACCAATACCAATACAAGTAGATTGCCCTAAGCCATTTTGAGTAGTTTGATGCACCGCTTCATAGGTTAAAGTACCAGAACGAGAGATAACACCAACCTTGCCTTTTAGGTGAATATGCCCTGGCATAATACCGATTTTACAGCCATCGTAAATATCACCAACTTGATCACCAGGCGTAATTAAGCCTGGGCAGTTTGGCCCAATTAAATATGAATTAGACTTATCCAATACCGCACGCACTTTCAGCATATCGTTAACTGGAATGCCCTCAGTAATACAGGTAATTACTTGAATGCCTGCAGCTATCGCTTCAATAATCGAATCTGCCGCAAATGCTGGCGGTACATAAATCATCGAAGCGGTTGCACCAGTTTTAGCAACCGCCTCATTTACGGTATTAAAAACTGGCAAGCCTAAGTGGGTTTGCCCGCCCTTACCAGGAGTAACTCCACCGACCATTTTGGTGCCGTAGGCAATGGCTTGTTCAGAATGGAATGTGCCTTGTGCACCTGTAAATCCTTGGCAAATAACTTTTGTTTGATGGTTAATTAAAATACTCATTTTGCAACCTCCACAACACGCTTAGCTGCATCTGCTAGCCCATCTGCTGTAATAATACTTAAGTCTGATTTTGCTAAAATATCTCTACCTAATTCCACATTGGTTCCTTCCAAACGCACAACAACTGGAATAGTTAATCCCACTTCCTTGACGGCTTGGATAATGCCTTCTGCAATCAAATCACAACGCACTATTCCACCAAAAATATTGACAAGTATTGATTTTATTTCTGATGAAGATAAAATTAACTTAAATGCTTCCGCCACTCTTTCAGGCGTAGCACCGCCCCCAACATCCAAAAAATTAGCTGGCTCGCCACCATTTAGTTTAATCAAATCCATAGTAGCCATAGCTAGCCCCGCACCGTTTACCATGCAACCGATATTGCCGTCTAACGCAATATAGTTCAATTCATTATCCGCAGCTTTCGCCTCTCGTTCATCTTCTTGGCTTGCATCACGCATCGCCAATAAATCTTTCTGGCGATATAAGGCATTAGAATCAATACCTACTTTTGCATCTAACGCCACCAAATTATTTTCGGTGGTCACTATTAGCGGATTAATTTCAACTAACGCCACATCTTTATCTAACGCTAGCTTATAAAAGCCGTTCATTACCTGCCCAAGCTGTTTAAACGCCGAGCCATTTAATCCCAATGCAAATGCTACCTCTCGGCACTGATATGGCATTAATCCTACCGTAGCATCAATATGCACAGAAAAAATCTTCTCAGGGGTTTGTTCTGCTACTGCTTCAATATCCATACCACCAGAAGCTGATAACACAAAGGTATGAGTCTTGGTAACACGATCCACCACCAAGCTTAAATATAACTCTTGCTCAATATTCAAGGTTTCTTCAATCAACAAAGAATTTATAGGAAGATCCTTACCTGCCGTTTGCATAGTCGCCAACGAACTGCCCAATAATTCAGAAGCCACCTGTTTAGCTTCTTCACGAGAGCTTACCAATTTTACTCCCCCTGCCTTGCCTCTAGCACCAGCATGAATCTGAGCTTTAACTACCCAAATATCACCACCAACAGAATTTAATGCAGCATCAATTTGCGATAAATCATCAATCATCACTCCTTGCGGAGTAGGAATTTTATAAGAAGCAAATAACAACTTTGCCTGGTATTCATGTAAATTCATGTAGAACCTTTAAATAGATTATTTTTAGAGTTATTTTAGCGTAAAAACCAAACAGATAGTAACAACTATACACACTAACAGATACTTTTAAACAGGATAAAAATTGTTAAAAAAAAACAGTTTTTTATTAGGTTTTGCGGGGGGGGGGGGGAAAAAACAGGTTAATGTACGGCTTTGTTAATTTCTATCTCAT